>PSRO01000083.1 GCA_003176115.1 Chlamydiota bacterium
TATATATAAAGTTTAAGCGGTGTAATAGAGAAATGGTCGCTGAGAGAGTATATTTAATGGCAAAATGCTCTTTGATAAAACCCATGGCTTTTTTAGCTGAGCTAGGCACTTCTTGCTTTACATAAACCTTGCGCTGCATAAGCTGGTTTTGATTGAGCCGACATCTAGAAGTAGAGCATGTGCTACTTGTGGATTTGATCCTGTCGCATAATTTTTTATCTCGTTCTTGTCGATGTCGAGCCTTAAGAATGTCTTTTTGGTTTCGTGTTAAAAAGTTCGATGTGGATTGCATATGAGCTAAGTTTTATAACTCAATTCATTAGAAAATTTCAATGAGTTTAATGTTTGAAAAGTCTTTTTTCTAATACAACTGAGTATATACAATTTGCAGTTCTTACACTCTGCATATCTCTCTTTTACCATGTAAAAGAATTTTTATGGTTTACATAAGAATTCTTTTACATGGTAAAGGAGGGTAGTCCTAAACAGGTAGTGATTTTAAATTGTAATAACAAATGAACATTTTTAATCACACCAATATGATTAGCTATTTTCTTAGAAAGAGATATTGATATTTTTGCTTTCCTGTATGGATAAAACCATTTTTTCTTATGGTATGTGAACTACAGTTAGGACAAGAGATATTCATTTACAGCTCCAATGATTTGAGATATAATGGATCTTTTATCCATAAATTGAAACTTAGATAATCACTACCTGTTTAGGACTGCCCAACTATGATAAACTGCTTTTTTCTTCCTTACCTTAAGAAGCTAATAACATGACTACTTACCTTATTGCAAACCCGTGTTGTGTTGATGTCTATCCTTCTGCTTTTCAATGGATTGAAAAGCCGCTTTATTATTTGAATGAGGAAAAAAACAAACCCATTTCATCAAAGAATGATGATAAACAATCCTCGAGGATCAGTTTTGGTAAATTTTTGGCAATACAGTACCTTGTCTGGCCTATGATTATGTGCGCAGCACCTCTTACAGCATCAGTTGATATAGGAGTAGGGATCTGTGAGGCTTTCTATGCTAAATATAAAGGAGCTACATCTCACCAAATTATCTTGATTATCCAAAAAAAAATTCTCGCATCTCCGATACAGCACCTCGCTTATATTATTACTAATTTATTTTTTCCCTTTTTTGCTGGTACAGCGCTTGCTCTTGCCTCTTTCCAACCATCCTCAATCATCCCCCTGGTTGGCTTCTTCCTTGTAATCCTCTCTCCCCCGATGGCTCTTCTTAATTATCATCTTGCCCAGCAATTTATCGGCCAAAAATTGCCTGCATGGGCTCGCCCTGAAGGATTTAATATCTTTATTAATGGAGGATGCCTAGATCCCGGTGGCAATAAAATAACAGATGAAGATTACAATGAAGAAGCAAGATTTCATGAGTGGAAAAGAAAACAAATGAATGAATTCACTCGAGAAAATCATAAAGAGTCCCTATATACAAAACTTCGAGACAAAGCTTTCATAGTGCATGCTTATCAAAATAACGAATTTAAAAATTTTTTTTATATGTTTTTAAATAAAACATCTACAAGAGAGCTTCTGCAATTGAATCCTTCTTTTTCAGATAAAGAACTCAGAAAGGCTTTTAGAAAATGGAGCCTTGTTTTACACCCTGACAAGCATTCAGAAGAGAGCATTAAAAAAGTTGCAGAAACGCTTTTTAAAGAAGTACTTTATCCAGCTCGCTTAGAGCTCGAAAAAGAGCTACAGAAATATTTCTAGGTTTCTTCTTGAAATACATAAAAAAGGGCTTTACATAATAAAGCCCTACAAAACAAGGAGAGAAACTAGCGTTTTGAGAACTGGAAGCGCTTACGAGCTCCTGGTTGCCCATACTTCTTACGCTCTTTTTTACGAGAATCGCGAGTGAGAAAGCCTAGACCTTTTAAGATTTGGCGATTGTTTATGTTCTTCTCGACTAAAGCTCTAGAAATACCCAACCTAGACGCAATCACCTGACCTTCAATACCACCACCCTTTACACGGATGATAAGGTCGTAGTTTTTAGGATCATCCACTTCGTTTAAAGGCGATAAAATGGCTGCTCTTTGCAGAGCTAAAGGAAAGTACTCTTCAAATTTTTTTTCATTTACTTCTATATTGCCAGTACCAGGACGCAAACGAACAGAAGAAACCGCTGTTTTTCTTCTGCCAGTTCCCATAAATTCTTGTTCTTTCATAAGTCCCTATTAGATGTTAACGGATTGTGGAGATTGTGCATGCATGTCGTGCTCCTCTTTTGCATAAATACGCAACTTTTTCATTTGAGCTTCTGCAAGCCTAGTTTTTGGCATCATTCCTTTAACCGCATGCCAAATAATATATTCAGGCTTTCGATCGAGCATAACACGATAAGGAATTTCTCGCATCCCACTCATAGCCCCTGTGTGGTATCGATAAACTTTTTGAGCATCTTTTGACCCAGTAACTGCAATTTTACTTGCGTTAACTATGATTACGCCATCTCCTGTATCGGTATTAGGAGTAAAATCTGTCTTATGCTTCCCTCTTAAAACTTTAACTATCTCACTAGCAAATCTTCCTAAAGTCTTGCCTGACGCATCTAGCTTGAGCCATTTGCGGCGTTGACGAGCATCCTCTTTAGTGACAAAAAATGTTTTATCTTGTTTTGCATTCATCTACAAGCCTTGAATGTTTGGTTTATTTAATAAGAAACGATAGTTTACTTGTCTGCTCTTTTTTTGCCAAGAAACTTAACCTAACTTCTCGAGATCCTCTTGCTAAAAGCCTCTTTTTAAGCTAGACTCCTTTTAATTTTTAACTTCAAAGAAGATCTTTTATGCGCAAACAACAAGTAAAAACTTTTTTTGTAAAGACCTATGGCTGCCAAATGAACGAGCTTGATACAGAGATCATGGTTGGCCTGTTGGAAAAAAGAGGATTAAAGAGGGTACTAGAAGAAGATCAAGCAGACCTTTTTATCGCTAATACTTGCTCCATTCGCGATCTAGCTGAGCGTAAGGCGTTTGGTAAAGTAGGTCGGATGGGAAAAAATTTTTTAGAAAGACCCATAATTGGCATTACAGGCTGTATGGCAATGGCTAAAAAAGATTCTTTATTTCGCAAGCTTCCTCATGTGGATTTTGTATTAGGCACAAATAATATCAGCGATTTAAATGCAGTGCTAGATGAGGTTTTGCTGACAGGCAAGAAAACGATCCGAACTGTAGATCAGTTTGAAGAAAATCTGGATTATTTGGCAGCAAAACGAGATGATCCTATTAAAGCTTTTGTCTCTATTATTCGAGGATGCGATAAGTTTTGCACCTATTGCGTTGTTCCTTATACACGAGGACAAGAAGTTTCTCGCCATCCTGATCAAATTATGGAAGAATGTAAGCTTCTTGTAGAAAAAGGTTACAAAGAAGTCACTCTACTTGGACAAAACGTCAACAGCTATGGTAAGGATAAAGCAGAATGGGGCTATTTATTTCATGATTTGCTCTGCCGCTTAGATCAAATACAGGGTTTGCAGCGTATTCGTTTTATGACCTCTCATCCTGTGGATATCACTGTTGAACTTATGCAAGCTATCCGAGATCTTCCTTCTGTATGCGAATTTGTGCATTTTCCCATCCAGGCTGGATCTAATCGCATTTTGAAAAAAATGCATCGTATTTATACGTTGGAAACTTACTTAGAAAAAGTAGCTTTATTAAAAAAAATCGTACCTAATGTATCACTTGGCACAGATATCATCGTTGGTTTCCCAACAGAAACAGAGCAAGAGTTTCAGCAAACCTATGACATCTTGAAAGAGATTCGTTACAGCGTAGCTTTTATCTTTTCTTACAGCGCCCGCAAAGGGACCCCCGCATTTCGCTGGAAAGATGATATCTCAGAAGAGGTAAAGCAAGAGCGCCTGCAACGTCTCCTGCAGCTGCAGGAACAAATTAGCATAGAACAAAGACAAGAGATACTAGGTTCTCATGTGGAAGTGCTAGTAGAAAAACGCACTAAAGATAAAAATCTCAAGGGACGTAGCAGATGTTGGAAAAGCGTGATTTTTGCAGGAGATGACTCTTTAATTGGTTCTTTGCAAACTGTAAAAATTACTGGATTTAGCAATCAAACTCTGCTTGGAGAACGTATTTCCCCATTTAAAGGCTTTTAGCCATTAGTAAACCTGCTAATGCCCAGCCGATAACTAGATCTAAACAAGTTACAAGAGTATAAGCGGTAGAAAAATGCCACCAATTCCAAGCAGGGATTATGCCTAGAATTGCTGTTAATAATCCAACCATTGTCACAAAGAGTGTCTTTTCTAAAAAACGCAATCCTTGTGTTTGTAAAAGCATCCAGGCTATAATTGCTGCTGCTAGAATATAGGAACACAGAGAGATCTCTAGGGTCGCAGCCCCCATTTTTTTCATTCCATCTAACTTTATGGAAGCAAATACAAAAGGGCCTGTCTTTAAGATCTCTTCTGCTTTTCTAATCTCTTTCGTAGGGGTGTTATTAGAATAATGGCTCGTATTAGGTAAGATATACATTCCACTCTGTAAGGTGTTTTCCTTGAGAACTTTTGCAACCTCTGCTTCATCTGTAAACTTATCATAGATTTGCGTATGCCAAGGGAGAACCATCCAAGAAAGCATACTCCAAATAAAAACAGTAATTCCTCCGATGAAAGCGCCCTTAGCTAGTTTTTTATACATCTTCTCTCCTATAACAGATTTTTAAATGCTTGCTCGTTTAATATATGGACTTTGTATTCTTGTGCTTTAGCCAATTTGGATCCTGGATCTTCCCCTGTTAAAAGATAATCGGTATTGCGGCTAACAGAGTTTGTCACTCTACCTCCTCTTTCTTTGATAAGAAGAGTAGCCTCTGTTCTACTATACTCTTTTAAGGTACCGGTTAATACAAATATTTTATTTGCAAAGCAGTGATTTTCAATCTGTATTGTTTGCATCGATTGTGGCTTTATCCCAGCTTTGAGTAAAGCTTGTATCTCTTGCAAATGATCTGGATCTTTAAAATGCTCAACAATAGCAATTGCTGTTTTTTCTCCGATTCCTTGAATCTGCTGCAGCTCATCAGTGTGCATTCTTAAGAGTCTGTCCATTGTTCTAGCTGCTTGTGCAAGCAGTTCAGCCGCTCCCTCGCCTACATATTTAATTCCCAGAGCTAAAATAAACCGCTCTAAACTTATACGACGAGATTTATCAATGCTATTTAGCAAGTTTTGAATCGATTTTTCTTTAAATCCCTCTAATTGAGCTAAATCTTCTCTGGTTAACCGATAGAGATCTGCTGCACTTTTAATCAGTTTTTTCTCGATGAGCTGTTTGATTACCTTATCTCCTAAGTGTTCGATATTCATAGCATCTTTACTTGCAAAGAAGAGGACTTTACGCATAACTTGTTCGGGGCAATTTTTGGTATTAGGACACTTCATAGCAACCTCGCCTTCATAATGTACCACTTTGCTACCGCAACTGGGACAAAAAAGTGGCATATGCCAGACAATCGAGGACGTTGTGCGTTTTTTTAAATTCACTTGCAGCACTTTAGGGATTACATCCCCTCCTTTTTCAACGATTACATAATCTTTTATACGGATATCTTTCCTCTCTATTTCTTCTCGATTATGCAACGTAGCTCGAGCAATTATGCTACCAGCTAGTAATACAGGTGCCAATTCAGCTACTGGGGTTAATACTCCTGTTCTTCCTACTTGCACGGTAATATCTCTAATTTGCGTCTCAGCTTGCTCAGGAGCAAATTTATAAGCAATGGCCCATCTGGGACTTTTACCTGTAACGCCGAGCTCTGCATGATCTTTTAAAAGGTCTATTTTAATCACAATACCATCAATATCAAATGCAAGATGATGTCTTTTTTTCTCAATCTGTCTTGCAAAATCCATGATCTCATCTGCCGTATGACAACGTTTGATATATGCATCGGAAAAGCTGGGAAGCCCTAAAGATTGTAAATAGTGATGACAATCATATTGAGTTGTACAAGGAGCTTCTGCTTCATTAGCAAAAGCATAAAATACAGCGCTTAAAGAACGTTTAGCTACTTGATTTGCATCAAGCAGCTTTAAAGACCCCGCCGCTGCATTTCTTGGATTTGCCCATAGTTCATCCCCTATAGCTAGCTTGGATTGATTGAGTTTTTGAAAAACCCTATGCAACATAAACACTTCTCCTCGAACCTCTATTTTCTCTTTTGTTTTTACACAAAGAGGAATAGAGCGAATAGCTTTGATATTCGCAGTAATATCATCTCCTACCTTGCCATCACCTCGAGTAAGCGCCTGCAGCAATTTGCCATTTTCATAACATGCAGTTATAGCAATGCCATCCATTTTTACTTCCGCACAAAACTGCAAGTTTTGAGGACCCAGCCATTTTTGCATGCGTTTAATAAACTCTTCTACCTCTTCTTGGGAATAGGTGTTGCTCAAAGATAGCATAGGAGTTCTGTGTTTTACTTGAATAAATCCTTTAGAAGGTTGATCTGTTAAACGTTGGGTAGGAGATGAAGGATCAATCCACTCTGGATGGATTTTCTCAATGGCTTCTACTTTTCTTACCAACTGATCATACTCATAATCTGAAATAACAGGCTTGGCTTCGAGAAAATAGAGTCGGTCGTGTTTATGGATCTCTTCTATGAATTGCATGTATTGTTTATGTGAAAAAAAAACTTGTTTAGGACACAAATTGCACCTCAAAAATCATTGTTGCAAGTGGAGAGAGTTGAAATTGTACACCAATCGGTTTTTTTTGCAGATTATTCATGATTTTTATAGAAGGGTTTAATTTACCAGAACCACCATACTCTTCTTTATCTGTATTAAACACTTCTACTATCCGCACAACATTTGGTAAATGAATTACATAATTGGGTATACAATTAGCACTAAAATTATGCACACAAAATAAAAGTTGTTCTTTAGCTTTTCTCAAGTAGCTAATACAACAATTATATTGGTCTGAAAAATCTATCCATTCAAACCCTTTCGAATCAAAATCCCATTGCCATAATGCGAAATTTTTTCGATAAAAATCATTTATTTGCTGAAAAAACCTCTGAAGCATTTGATGTCTTTCGTAACCTAAAAGTTCCCAAGGCAGCTCTTCTAGAGAGCTCCATTCCTTCCACATGCCTAGCTCTATCCCCATAAAAACCAATTTCTTCCCTGGGTGACAGATTTGATAGCTATAGAATAGACGTGCATTTGCAAATTTTTTCCAGTCATCACCTGGCATCTTAGACAACAGGTTAGCTTTGCCATGAACTACCTCGTCATGAGATAGAGGAAGAATGAACTTCTCAGAAAAAGCATATAACAAACTAAATGTAAGTGTATTTTGATGATAACTACGAAAAAGAGGATCTTTAGAAAAATACTGCAAACTATCATTCATCCAACCCATATTCCATTTAAGATCAAAACCAAGACCACCCTTTTCCAAAGGATGGGTTACCCCGGTAAAAGAAGTAGATTCTTCAGCACACATCAATGCAAAAGGAAATAACTGATGTACAATCGAATTGAGATGTTTAATAAATTCAATAGCCGCTAAATTTTCTCTACCTCCATACGCATTAGGAATCCATTCTCCTACTTCTCTTCCATAATCTAGATAAAGCATCGAAGCTACTGCATCCACTCGAAAACCATCAACATGCATTTTATCAAGCCAAAAAAGAGCACTTGCAATCAGAAAATTTGATACTTCAAATCTACCATAATTAAAAATACAGGTGCTCCAATGAGGGTGATATCCTTGACGTATATCTTTATGCTCATATAGAGCCGTTCCGTCAAAGAGATGTAAGGAATGACTATCTATGGGAAAATGCGCTGGAACCCAATCTAAAATGACTCCAATGTTTTGCTGATGTAGGTAATCTACAAAATACTGGAAGTCCTCAGGAGTTCCAAATCGACTAGTCGGCGCAAAAAAACCGGTTACTTGATACCCCCATGATTCATCAAGGGGGTATTCTGTAATAGGAAGAAGTTCTACATGAGAAAATCCCATCTGATTGCAATATTGAGCTAGTTCAAAAGCAATCTCTTTATAATTGAGATAATTCCCTTCTCTTTTTTTCCAAGACCCAAGATGCACCTCATATATACTCAAAGGGTAACTATCTTTATTGCGTTTTAGTTGTTTTTCTCGCCAAGTTTGATCGTGCCATTCATATCGATCAATATCAAATACAATAGAAGCATTAGCAGGTCTTAACTCACAATAGTTCGCATAAGGATCTGTTTTAATCAATACTTCCCCATCGGTATGAATTTCAAACTTGTATTTTTGATAATTACCAATACCTGGAATAAATAATTCCCAAACACCACCATAACTGCGCATGGGGTTTATACGCCCATCCCAATGATTAAAATCACCCACTAAGGAAACCCACTTTGCATTAGGAGCCCAAACTGTAAATTTTACCCCTACAATCCCTTGATGCGTGGTTACTTTCCCTCCCATAACTTCATAGAGACGGTAATGAACACCTTGTGCAAATAAATGTTTATCCAATTCACCAAAAATAGGACCAAAAGCATAAGGATCATTTGCTAACAAACCATTTTGGTGATAAACACGATAATCTCTACATTCTGTTTTTTCAGGGACTTCACATACAAACAGCCCTTCACTATCCACTCTTTTAGCTTGAACTATGGATCCAAATACCTCTAAATAAATATTCTCTGCTCCAGGGCGCCAAAGACGAATTACTTTTTTATCATCAACTAGATGCAAACCTAATACATCATGTGGGCTAGAATGAATCTTTTCCTGAAAGTGCTCTAAAAACACACAAATCTCCCTTGTTACTTCACAATATAGTAGTTCTTTCCTCAAAAGACAAGGCGTCGATAGGTTATATTTTTCTAGGAATCAATCTATGATAATTCAGAATTTAAAATTAAAAAAAATTATTTAAATTGATTATAAAATATAAATCCATATATAAGCAGTTCGCCTTAAATATCACTCACTTTGAAAAACAAAAAATTAACTATGCGTATTTCTATCTATAACTATCCAGACTATTCTTTTTATAAAGAAGCAAATCTATTATTCTCAGATTTACAGTTGGAAGAAGAGATTGATTTGGATCTAAATTTGAAAGAATTAATAGAGTGCATGGAAAACTCTTCTTATCATACAACCTGTAATGAATCTGTAAAATTAAAGGAGCAAAAAAAGCATACAAAACATACTGCAGAAACTAAACAAAAAGTCGCTGATTATATTCGCAAAGGTTTTACCCAAAAAGAAGTGGCAAAACAGTTTGGGATTTCTTACAATTTGGTAAGAGAATGGAACGTATATGGAAGCAGAACTAAAAAGAATAAAAGATATTCTATTCTTTTCAAAAAAAATGTTGTGCGTCAGCTGCATACAGGCCGATCTCTAAAAGACCTTGTTCGAAAATTCGATGTTTGCAGAAGCTCTATATATAAATGGGCTAAGGACCCCTCTTTGCAAGTTATTAAAAACATAAAGCAGTTAAGGAGTCGGCAAGTTATATTTTTCTAGAATAAGACAAGAAATCACAATATATATAAAAACCTTCTTAAGGCCTGAAATCTTATTTTTTTATGCCTACTATTTTCACAAGTTATCTGTTTCTACCAAAATAACCCATTCAAGTAACACATGATGATCTCTTTTAAATCATCTACTACTCAAGAACAAAAAAATAAATAAGATACCAAAAAGGCTTCTAAAGCCTTTCATTCATTTCAGCAGTTTGGATATAAATAATGCAATTAAAAGCTCAAATCCAAAGAAGATTGCACACTTTATTTAAATACTTCTTTTGTGTCATCTGAGAACTCTCTATCACATGATGGGCAATCGCAGTCAATACAACTGCAGTTCTCAGCATCCCCTTTGCAACCACAGTCTGCATATACAGAAAACACTCCTATATTAGTTAGAAAAATCAGAGGTTTTTATAAGATTATTTTCTTTAGAGTGTAGATTTTTTTGGTTTTCAATCAAGTACTTAAATTGAAAAAAAATTATAGTTTTGCAAATCCTATTATTGTAATTTAATTAAAATAGCAATAATTTATCTTCAATTACATAAAAAAACTAAATTCTTTATATTAAAAAGCATATTATGATATACTATTAACTCACCTTATAACTTATAAAGGAGTTGTTCATTATGTCTTTTTCTTTAGAATCCTGTTTATTACATTTTTGGTCTCCTCTCCCAGGATCAATAACAGAAGAAGTCTGCCAAAGCCCAAAAACAACACAAAAGACCGATACTGTTTTTACAGTAGCTACTTTACAATCTGGCTTTATTGAAGACCTTAAGGAACTTGAAGATACCGGTTTTTTTAATGACCTAGCATTTCTCGATGATTTTAAGAATGAAGATTTAACGCAGGAGGAAAGCTCAGATATTGGCAACTCTGATTCTAATACCACAAAAAGGTCTTCTGAAATTCCCTGTAATCAAACCATTGCTAATCCATATAAAAATGGACAAAATAGCAATAATTCTACAAAAGAGGCTTCCCCACGTAGAAGTAAAAGAATTGCTGAAAAACGTGATTTTACTCTTATAGAAAGCTCTTCCAGATCTATCGGTGCATCCTCTCCCAAAAAGTATCCTATGGAGTTTAAAAAAAAGTTGTAGCTGAAAAAACAAAAGACATAAGCTTAAGGTCTCTCGGGAAAAGATACAATGTTCATCATAAAACTATAGCTAGATGGGTAAAATTATTACCTCTCAAAACAATCTAACCAAGCTTTTAAGTGAGCAAGAGCGGGGATGTGTAAAATCCCCTCCTTTGTCACTTGTAGCTTCTGACCTTTATCTTTCCTATGCACCCTTAAACGACAGCTTGAGATTCCTTTGGGAAGCTGGCATGTAATAGGTCTTGTATTACTTGTTTGTATGAACATACGACGCAGCCTTTTCTTAGACCATTCCATATCTATCCGATCTAACTTTGTTGTTTGCAATTGAATCAATCTACCGCAGTGTAGTTCCGGAGGAACACAAGGTAAAATGGAAAAGAGGTTTTCTTCTTCCACAAAAAAGAGCCTTCTTAGCAACTTAGCGCTTTGTAAAAGAAGAGCTGTTGCAGGTAATGCCTTCTCTTCTACATCAAGGATACCTTGATAATCACTATCGAATAAGCGAGGGACAAACACCCCTTCAAAAGCGGCTAGGAATACATTCTTAAAACAATTGACGATCTGTAGCTTTTCTTTTTTTTCAATAGCCATCTGGCATTTACGAATGAGAGAGAACATGCCTTGGTCGTTATCTTCATAAGTAATAGAAGGAACCCATTGTGCAAGAGCTAGCCAAAAAGGAAAAATTTCTTGTAGATTAAAACGCCTTTGCACCAATTCCCAATCTTGAGCTTTATGAATACCTAAGTGCAATCTTTCTTGCAGACCTTGTGATTCTAAGCAAAATGGCACGGGAATAGCTAATGTTTGTTTTGGTTTCAATTGCGATAATGTAGATCGATATTTCAGCTGCAAAGTAGACGGGGTTTTTTCACAAAGCAGTAGTAATTCTGAGGCCCTATAGAAAAGAGAATAACGTATATATCCATCTAAGGTCTCACCAAACACGCAAATTGCACCGGATTCTAAATCCAATTCCACTGTAAACGGCTGAATAGGTCCTCGAATAAAAAGACGTATTTCTATGGGCTTTATGCGATTTTCTAAATCGGTAAACCGCAATAGAGTGGGAAATAGCTCTACTTTAAAATGACTATTAGGCAAAAGAAAAACGCTTCCCATTTTATGAGAGAAAGGACGCATGCGATGAGCAATGGTAATACTCATACAATCCTCCCTAAAAGACCTTCAGGGGTGTTTTCATAGAGTTGCATCTCTACAAGATCATTAGATTTAAGACCTTTCTCTTGACTTATTACTTGTAGAAAATTTTCTGTATGACCACTAGAGACCTCCTCTGCTTTCTCTATTAATACAGGCAGGGTACAGCCTACATATTTTTCTCTTAAAAAATACGCATGTTCCTCGGCTAAGCGTAAAACTTGTTGTTTTCTTATGTTAACAACTGCTGGGTCTATCCGGTTAGGATAAAGAGCTGCTCTTGTACGCGGGCGTGGGCTATAAGGAAACATATGCACTTTTGCAAAACGCACGTAGTCCATTATAGCTAGCGTATCTTGAAAGTCTAGTCCGCTCTCTCCTGGGAAACCAACTATGACATCGGTTGTGAAGGTGAAATCAGGATTTGCATTGCGCAGTCTATCTACTGTTTCTAGAAAAATTTCTCTGGTGTATTTACGGTTCATACGTTTTAAAATGGTGTTTGATCCTGACTGCAGAACAACATGCATAGAAGCACAAGTGTGTTTGGAGTGTAAAACCGCATCGGCTAAATCCTCATCTATCTCGTCAGGATCAATCGAAGAGATCCGCAGCCTTTGTATTCCTTCTATTGCATCTACTTGCCTGACTAAATCTGCTAAACGAACTTTTCCAGGAGATACAAAATCGCCAATATTAATCCCGGTTAAAACAATTTCTTTATACCCATTAGCAACTAATCCTTTTACTTCTTGCAAAATCTCCATTAAACCTCGAGAGCGAGAACGGCCCCGCACATAAGGGATAATACAATAGGTGCAAAAGGAGTTACATCCATCTTGGACTTTAACAAAAGCTCGTGTACGGGCTTCAAATTGACAGATTTTAAATTCCGGCATCTCTTGTTCTGGAAGCACATGGGAGAGAAGATTTTCCTTATCTTTGTTTGGCACAATACAATCTATCTCATCCATGCTCTCTAAGGCCTCTTTTGCACTTTCCACGAGGCATCCTGTAACAACAATCTTTGCGCCAGGGTATTTGCGATGCAAATGACGAATTTGATAACGGCTGGAGCTGTCAGCTGACTCTGTAACAGTACAAGTATTAACAACACATAAGTCCACCCTCTCTGCTTCTTTGGCCTCGCTATAGCCTAAGGTAAGCAATTGATCTTGATAAGCCTGTGATTCGTATTGATTGGTACGACAGCCTAAAGTGACAACTTTAAATTTTTTTTTCTGGTCCATAATGGATAAAAGTATACTAAAACAAACCTAAAAATAGATAGAAATAAAGAAAAGATAGTGATCTTGTAAAAAAGATTAATATTTTGAAAAACTATTCATAATGCCGTGTTCTTTCAAAGAAACAAAGCGATCTCTACCTATAATCAAATGATCATCAATCTCAATACCCATGATCTGACCAGATTGCATAAGAACTCTCGTCAATTCAATATCAGCATGAGATGGAGTGGGATCTCCGCTGGGGTGATTATGAGCTAAAATCATACTATGAGCCTTATAACGCACAGCAGGGTAGAACACCTCTCTTGGATGAATCAACACTTGAGATAGCGTTCCAACCGCTACCTGTTCTCTATGAATTAAAAACCCGCGTACATCTCGCAGAATGACTAATAAAATTTCTTGAGAATAGTGACCAATTTCTCCTTTTGCCAAAAGATAGGCCTCTTCCACAGATTGAATGGAGTACTTTTTTAGAGATTGAGGACGGCGACATTTTAATGCAATGCCAAAAACCGCTTTCAACTGAATTGCTTTAGCAAGCCCTATTCCTTTAAGCTCCATAAGTTCAATTACAGAAGCATCTAAAAGATATTCAAGGCTACCAAATCGCACAATGAGCTCTTCTGATAAACTCAAAACCGATTTGCCACGCGTTCCACTGCTTAAAACAATAGCTATGAGCTCTGTTAAAGAAAGAGAATCAATCCCATCTCGCAATAAACGCTCTCTAGGCCTTTCTTCTGCTGGAATTGCTTTTAGAGTCATCGGTTAATCCAGTAAAAATGATTGCAGACGATGCTCTAAGGAAGCTGGTATCTCCAATTTCATTACAACATCATTTTCTTCATACTCACATTCAAGAACTCTTCCTAAACGCATAAGTTCACTAACAAGCGCATAGTGGCTCTGTGGGATTTTCACTCGAACCGTTTTGCGCAAAAGAGCAATTTCGCGCATCATGCTATCGAGTAAAAGCTCAAACCCCTCTCCTGTTTCTGCACAAATAGGCACGGTTTTCTGATATGAGATCCGAAATTTGGCTAACATAGAGTGATTGGGACATAGATCGATTTTATTCAACACAGTAATCGTCGGTTTGTCTTCAGCTCCCAGTTCTTTTAAAACAGCTAGAGTTTCTTCCGCTTGAGAAAAAGCCATTGGGTGACTCACATCAACCAGATGTAATAAAATATCGGTGTGAATAGCCTCTTCCAATGTGCTGCGAAAGGCTGCAACAAGTGTATGTGGAATCTTGCGAATGAATCCAACTGTATCAATCAATAAAATGGGTTGTTTATTGGGCAAAATACATTTACGAGTTGTGGTATCAAGGGTTGCAAATAACTTATCCTCTACTAAAACATCTGCTTGCGTCAGAGCTCTAAGAAGCGTAGATTTACCTACATTCGTATAGCCCACTATGGCAAATGTCGGTATTTGCGTACGAATCCTCAACCCTCTCTGCGTATGGCGCTGCTTAGTCACTTGGTCGATCTCTTGCTTTAATGAATCGATTTGCCGCTTTAAAATCCGTCTATCAATTTCTATCTGTTTTTCTCCTTCACCTTTTAAATACGCCCCGCCCCCTGCGCTTTGACGAGAAAGGTGGGTCCATAAACGCTTCAAGCGAGGCATCTGATATCTTGCTTTAGCAAGCTCAACTTGCAGGCGCGCTTCTCTAGTTTGTGCCCTTTGTGCAAACACCTCAATAATTAACTCTGTGCGATCAATGACAGCTTTTTTTAATACCTTTTCTAAATTACGTTGTTGATGAGGACTAATCTCATCATCAAAAACAACCACATCAGCGTTTAAATCAATCACCATTTGGGCTAGCTCTTCTATTTTACCTTTGCCCAAATAAGTTGCTGCATCTACTCTGCGAAGCATGCAGGCAAATCTAGAAACAACTTGCCAACCATAGGTTTCGCAAAGACGCTCTAATTCACTTAAATAATCCATGCAAAGAACTTTTTGTTGGCTATGAGAATAAACCCCTACAAGAATTGCCCTGTGTAAATTTTTCAGTTCAAGCGATGCTGGATCAATTGTCATGTATATCCTTTTTAGATATTGTAAAAAAAACAACCATGCCATCATAGGCAAGCTCAAATCCAGAAGGAAGCTGTGCATTCATACTATGCTCGAAATCATGAGATAGATGGGTGAAATACGTTTTTTTAGCCCCTATAAGGGCAGAGAATTCCCTAGCTTCCTCTATTCCAAAATGCACCGCTGTAGCCTCTTTCTTATGCACACTTATCGTAAGGGTTTCTACTCCAATTAGCCTGTCTACTACTTGCTTAGAGTAATATCTTATATCAGATACATAAGCAAAATTCCCTACACGAAAACCCGTTACCTGTATTCCTGCATGCAGATAGGAAAAGAAAACCCATTGAATCCCTTGAAAAAAAATAGAGCCAAATTCTTGAGGAAGCACACAAAAATCGAGTTGAGCTGTTACACTTTTTTTAGTATCAGTGGGTTGGAATAAATAGGGATAGCGTTGCTTGAGTTCTTCAAAAGTTAGCTCAGATAACAAGCAAGGGGTTTTAGATTTATACAAAAAATAATACGCTCTTAAATCATCCAATCCAGCAATGTGGTCTGAGTGTGCATGAGAGATCAACACACCATCTATTTTTTCAATTCCTAATCGTAAAGCCTGCATGCGAAAATCAGGTCCTACATCAATCACAAAATTCTTATCCGCTATTTGTATCAAGCCAGAAGGACGCGTCCTCTTATTTAGTGGATTAGAGGAATTACATGTTGTACAATGACAGCCAATCACAGGGATTCCCATAGATCCACCGGTCCCCATAAATGTAAATTGCGCTTGTGTGTCCATAGTCGATCTATTTTAACTAATGCATTAGTTCTTGAAAAGGAGGAGTTATTGTTCCTTCTATTACCTGTGCCAATTTTTCTCCAAAATAAGCGTGATATAATAACCCTCTAGATCCCATAGCTGTAATTACCCATACCCTACTAGAGATTTTTGTCACAATAGGAAGATAGTGTCCTTGACGCATCACTCTTATAGCAGAAGAGCAGTCTATAGGCTTTAGTTTCCAAATGGCTGGATAGAAGCTGGAAGCTTTAGTAAAAAGCAAATTTTGCGTATGCAATAGATCCACTGTTCCTGTTAAATCATGGCACTCATAGGTTGCACCAACATGACAGATCTCTGGTTTATGCGATGTTGCTATATAGCCTTTACCCACAAGACTCCTCTCTATTTGCAAATCGGAAGGAATTTCACAGGTGAGAACCTGTCCTTTGATAAACTTCAATTTCAGTTGCTCAAATTCCGGAAAATCGCGAATAGAAGCCCCTGCTGCAACAACTATTTGATCAAAGTTTTTTAATTGTTCTAAATCTAGAATTTTCTCTGCAATGCATTGTCCACCTTTTTCTGCAATAGCTAACCGCATCCCTTGCAGATAACGTTTACAAAATACCGTTTTTCCCGATTTCACCAAAAAGCGATCTTTTCCTAAATCTATAACATCTTTAAAAATCACGCAGTGATTTTTATAGGCCTTCCTTTGTTTTTCATTTTGAGCAATACGAATGATGCCTTCTCTACACACATCTTCTCTTAAACTTCTTGTTGCTATGTGTAACAATTCTGCTGTCTTTTGCATAGCCTCAGTTGCAAAAAGCGATCTTCGTCCCTCTTCCCCTACATAGGGATGGAGTAAGCCCGCTGCTATAGCTGATGCTCCTTCCGAAAAGAGATCAAACACAGTTACTTGGTTTTTTAGATTTAGTAAATTCCAAGCTGCTGCTAATCCAGAAAAACCAGCACCTATAATTGCAATCCGCATAGCTATCTTTTTTGCATCATTAAAATATGTGATTCCGCAGCGAATTGAAAAAAGAATATTACACTCGGAGCCAAAAGAATAGAAATCGGTAGCATGATCAACACCAAGTCCAGAGGATTAGCTGATGAAAGGTAGAATGCATAGGTCATATCCAGTGAAATCATAAGCAGCCCTAAAACACATCCCGCTGGAATAACTGAGATGATAAATAACATAAAATTAGTCAATAAAGAATGACTCACTCTACTCAACATGCATTTAATCCACTCTTTGGGCAAACAATCTCTTAAGGCTACAATCGGTGTTAAAAAGAAAAATAAGAGTAAAAAAAGAACAACCAAACAAACCATACTCAAAAACAGCAAAAAAGGACCAAATGATAGAAAAACCCCTAATGCCCAACCTACCTTAGGCAGCGTTTTAATCAAATAAAACAAACCAAGGGCCGTCCATAGGATTACATACCCGATGATTAAAGGCATTCCTAGATAAGCAATTTCCACCATCACCCTTTTAGACAAAGAAAAGGTTTTTCTGTAGTTTGTTTTTCTCTCTTTAATCTCATCATGATAAAGACGAATTAGTAAAACTCCAAGAGATAGCCCTAATATACCTATAGCAAAAAACGGCAGAAAGTTCCAATTGAGCATTAACCAACCTTGTGTTTGTAGTCCCAACGATCTACAAAGAAGCAGACCAAATCCACAGCACCACAACACCACAAACACAAATAACAGCTTCTTTATCGAAAAGCTCAGTCGCAATGCTCGATTAAAAGAAAATTCTATATCATTCCAGTTCATAGGTAAAATGAAAGTAAAATAAAACAAAGGATAGCATCCCTCTTGAATGTTCACTAGATCTAAAATAAAAATTATTTATGCAACCTTTGCAAAACTCAGGTTTATTGGTTTCTTGAAAAAAATTTTGCTTGAATTGTATCTCCTTAAGATATCATGAAATCATATGAAAATTGAGATTGAGCTTTATAAGACAACCTTTAGCCGATGTTCTTTTAGGAGACTTTGGGAGATTCTAAAGCTTTAGGCGATAGAGAAGATGAGAACTCTTAGCACCTTTTTCTCATTGCTCTTTGGAATGTTGTCGAAGCTCAAGGAGGCATTGCCCATTTAGCAAAGAAAGCGTATATAGGAAGAGAAAGTCTGTATAAAACTCTATCAGAAAATGGTAATCCTAAATGGCATACCCTTGTCTCACTAGCAATTGCTCTTGGATTAAGATTAACATAAGCACCTGAAATAGCTCCAAGTGCCTTATATTACTTAATAACGGTTTACGTAACCTGTAATTAAATAAATGAGAAATAATATGATAAAAATAAAGAAAAGCACCTTAGCAATAGTAGTTGCCGTGCCTGCAACACCTCTAAACCCAAAAAATCCTGCGATAATTGCAATGATTAGAAATATAACTGCCCATGTTAACATAAACTCCCTCTCCTCCTGAAATTCATAGAAGTACTCTTAGCTTACTTATTTTTTTGTTCTATTTCTTTTGTTGTAATTTCGTCAACAATTTAAATGAAAAAATATAAGAAAAACATGCAAACCATCTTCTTTATTAAAAAACTTAACTTTTATAGATTGAAGAAAGAATTAGAGATTCCGAACTGGAATTTCACTATATTAGCTAAAATAAGAATCATTGGTAATACAGAACCATTAGGAAGAGGTTGGGCTTGCTTTAAGAGCTTTTTTATGGTGTGATCGCAGGCATATTTTAGATAGGGCTCTAAATACATATCTGCTAGATGACTAACAATCGGACAAAGATCTAAGGGAACATGGGTTTTTCCTGTATAAGTATAGCGAAGTAAGTATAAAAATCCTTCGTAATCAATTCCTTGTGGTTTTGCTGTGTGATCTAAGCCTGTAAGCACAACAGCGGTCTTTGATGATTCCAAAAAATTAGGCTGAAAAAGCATATGAAAATAACGACTTTTTTGAACTAAGATTTTTCTACTAACTAAAATTTCCTGTGGATTTTCTAAATCACCTACAACCAAAGTTTGATCTCTAAATTATTTTTTATACCATTTATCAAAATGAATCTTTGTTTTAAAATTCTAAATTTTGAAATAAGGTATTGTAGATGAAACAGA
>PSRO01000039.1 GCA_003176115.1 Chlamydiota bacterium
AGGGAAAAAATAGTGCCCATTCATTAATGGAGTTCCTTGAGCAATTTCACGGTGAAATACATGGTGAAAAAAAAATCCGATTAAGTTTGGAATTTATGCGTCAAGCCCTATCTCAAGGAAATGCTCCTCGTTTTAAGGATTTCTGGGAAGTTAGAAAGCTTTGCCTTTCCTTATTCAAGGAAGATATGCCTATCACAATTCGTGCTGATTTATGGAATTCTTATATTGAACTAGCTTCTGAAGCAAAGCAATTAAAGGAAATTGTAGATCAGCAGTCAGCGTTTGCGGTTGAACAAATTGAATTAGCTATTCAAGCACTAGAAAAAGATGTGGCAGACATGGATGTAATGCTTGAGCTGATTGCAGATGTTGTAATCTCTGAAGAGTGTTTTTCTCTCCAAAAAAATAGAGAGTTTTATGCGACTATTCAACGTGAATTGCAATTATTAAATGCATTAGCTGTAAAGATTAACTCTTTGCGTAAAGAGCTTCTTAAGACAGAAATGCGCATTCGAATAAAAAATAAGTTGCTAGAGCGGCTTTCTTTATGTGGAAATCAAGTTTTTCCTAGGCGTAAAGAACTAATCAAGCAAATTTCTGAGCAATTTAGTCAAGATGTAGAGTATTTTGTGTATTCTCAATTTCGCGAAGGAGAGATAAAGCAACTCCCAGGGTATGTTTTAAGAGAAGAAATTAAATATTTACAGCAACTTGCTAAAGTTTTGACACTAAATACCCATGTTTTTACCGAAACACGTGTTAAATTAAGCTCTTGTTGGGATGAAATCAAAAATTATGAGAAAGAAAGAAAAAAAGAAACCCAAGAGAAAAAACTGCTTTTTAAACAAGGATTTGACCAAGTAGCAGAAAAGATCCAAATGTTTGCAGCTTCTATTCATGAAGAGAGTTCACTTCAAGAGTGTGATCAACAAACGGCAGAAATTTTAGCCTTTATGAGGACGGTATTATTGGGACGAGAAGAGGTGCAGATACTCAAAGAGCAGTTATACAATGTAAAAAAACCTGTTTTAGAAAAAGCTCGTGAAGCAGAAAAAATGCACATGCAAAAACTGCAAGAAAAAGAGAAAGAAAAAAAAGATCGTTTAGAAAAGCTCAGCTGTGACTTGAAGAGTTTAATACAGCAAGCTAGCGAGCTAAGTCTTGAACAATTAACTTTGCAGAATAAGGCTTTAGAAGAAACTTTTGAGCAGTTCCACTGGAAACAGTCTGAAAGGCAAATGTTAGAAAGGCTTTTTAAGCGGGTTAAAGACCTAGTTAATGATAATAAAGAAAAAACTTTGATGCTGCTATCAGAAGATGATCAAAAAGCGCTTGAGCAATTACATATTGTCCTTTTTGAAAAGAAAAATAGGCGCAAGGAATTAAAAGAACAACTAGAGCAGTATCGTAAACTCTTAGGAGGCTCTGGTCTTGACTTTGAAAAAACAATCATGTACAGAGATCTAATGGAAGCCGATAAAAGTGTTCTGGAAAAAATTAATGGTTCCATTGTTGATATAAAGAAAAAAATAAAAAAGATAGCGGAGATGGAGATTTGATAGAAGTCGATGCTTAATCTAAATAAGAATTGGACGCATTTAAGCGTATTTGATTTAGATTACACTTTAACAACCTGTAATTGCAGCTTAGCTTTTTGTCGCTATTTAATTAGGCAAAACATGTTAAACTATGGTCATTTATTTTATGCTGTTTATTCCTATTTTCGTTACTATATACTGGAAAAAAATTTGCTTGAGTTACATCGAGCAATTTTTTTCCAGACATTATCCGGACTCCAGTTATCTCTGCTAGAGCAAGCGGCTGATCTATTTGTTGAAGAATATTTTAGTCAGCTGCTTTATTTGCCCTCAGTTGCTCATTTGAGACTTGCTCAACGCTTAGGACATTATACTCTTCTCTTATCAAACTCTCCCGATTTTTTAGTGAAAAAGTTCGCTTTAAAGTTAGGATTCCATGACTGGAAAGCAACCGACTATGCCATTGATGCTGAAGGAAAGCTATCCGCTGTTGGATTTGTCCTAGCGGGTAAGCAAAAAGCCTTTTGCATGTTAGAAATGGCGCAAAAGCTCTGTGTTGATCATAAGAATATCACAGCTTATTCAGATAGTCATTTAGATTTACCCTTTTTAGAAGCTGCAGGAACAGCAATTGGAGTCAATCCCGACCGGGTTCTTAAGAAGATCGCTGATAAAAATGGATGGGCTATTCTTTGAAAAAGCAAAAAATTGGTTTATTTGGTGGTAGTTTTGACCCTTTTCATTTCGGCCATTTAAATTTGATAGTGAATTTGCTAGAATATGCTCACCTAGATCAAATTTTTATTTGTCCTGCTAAAAGCACTGCTTTTAAAGTCCCTTATACCTCCATAGAACATCGTGTTCACATGCTGCAATTGGTCATTGAAGAGATTCCCTCATGCACTTTGCTAGACTGGGAAATCCAAATGCAAAAGCCTTATACAATAGATACGGTCAAGAGATTAAAAAAACATGAAGAACTAGATCTCTTCCTTTTATTAGGGGAAGATCTTTTACCTAACTTGCATCTTTGGCATCAAGTAGAAGAGCTCTTGAATCTTGCAACTCCCTTGGTAGCCTCGCGATTTACCACCTCTCAATTAATCGATCTCAAACTGTCTTCTCAAGCAAAGATCAAGATTGAAAAGGGATTGATAAAAATTCCTTTAATGGAAATTAGTGGCAAAACAATACGCCAGCGTTTGCAGCAAAGAAAATTTTGTAAACATCTTGTACCTTCAAAGATACTAGACTATATTCAATTAAATCACCTATACTCTTCAAACTTATGAGTACTCAAGAAATTCCCCCCTATCTTCATCAAATTGCTCAGGTTATTTTTGATAAAAAGGGTAGCAATATTTTAGCGCTTGACATAAGAGGCATTAGCTCGCTTGCTGACTTTGTCATCCTTGCAGAAGGCAATGTGGATAAACATGTAAGTGCTATTGCAAGTACGATCGTTGATGAACTAAAGAAAACAGGTCTTCAACCCTCTTATATAGAAGGTTTGCAGAATGGCGATTGGGCTGTTATCGATTATTTAGATACCATGGTTCATATTTTTGAACCCGGTTTAAGGGAAAGATACCGCTTAGAAGATTTATGGAACAAGGGCTCTATTATAGACTTAAGAATCAATATTGAGTCGGATAAGCAGGTTTAAAGCATCAAATTTTTTTTTAGCACATCTCTATTAACAGAAAATACATCTTGTTTCTCAAGTTGCAAAAATTAACCCGTTTTGTATATCCTAACTGCTTATTTTATAGGGAGCTTTTTATGGAAAAAAAACAGGTTGTTGTTACAGGAATGGGCCTTGCGTCTTGTTTTGGCACAGATGTAGAGACATTTTACCAGCAGCTTCTATTAGGAAAGAGCGGAGTTGTCCCTATTGAAGAATTTCCTTGTCAAGATTACCCTGCTAGATTTGCTGCTAGCATTCGCAATTTTGAAGTAGGCGAGTATTTAGACAAAAAGCAAGCAAGACGGGTCGATCCTTTTATTCGCTATGCAATTGTAGCGGGAAAAAAGGCCCTACAACAAGCGCAGCTTTTAACTCCTGAGCTATTATCAGGGTTAAATAAACAACGCTGTGGTGTGATTATAGGCTCTGGTATGGGCGGGATGCATATGTTTTATAATGGCACCCAAACTCTTATAAAAGAAGGATTTAAACGTCTTACGCCCTTTTTCGTTCCTTTTATTATTACCAATATGGCTGGTGCATTATTGGGAATAGAATTGGGTTTTATGGGGCCTAATTACTCCATTTCTACAGCTTGTGCTACCGCTAACTACTCTATTCATGCAGCAGCAGAGCATATTTTTCGTGGAGAAGCGGATCTTATGTTATGTGGAGGAACAGAGGCTCCTATTAACCAAATCGGAGTAGGTGGATTTGTTGCTTGCCATGCTTTATCAGAATATAAGGGAGATCCTCAAAAAGCCTCTAGACCTTGGGATAAGAAAAGAGATGGATTTGTTATTGGAGAAGGAGCGGGTGTTTTAGTTTTAGAGAGCCTGGAGCATGCTCTAGCAAGAAATGCGCCCATTTTATGCGAGTATCTAGGTGGTGCGATTAATTGTGATGCCTTTCATATGACATCTCCTCGGGAAGATGGATGGGGGGTTCAGCTATGCATGGAACAGGCAATTAAAAATTCTGCTATATCAAAAGAGCAGATTAACTATATCAATGCGCACGCAACTTCTACGCAAGTGGGAGATCTATGCGAAATACGAGGAATTAAACAGACTTTTGGACCGCACGCTGCAAATATTAAAATAAACTCTACTAAATCGATGATTGGGCATTGCCTTGGTGCAGCAGGAGGGATTGAAGCAGTAGCGTTGATTGAGCAAATGCGTCAAGGAATATTACATCCTACCATTAATTTAAAAGAACCAGAAGAGGAAGTACAAGATTTAGATATTGTTGTGAAGTCCACGCCCCATACAGTAACTGCAGCGCTTAGCAATTCTTTTGGTTTTGGTGGGCATAATTCCAGTTTAGTCTTTGCTCCTATTAAACGATGATAACTTCTTTTGGAATTATCCCTTTTCGCAAATTACAAGAGAAATGGCAAGTGTTGTTGGTTCAACACCTAAATGGACAGCATTGGGGCTTCCCAAAAGGAAGAGCTGAAAAAACAGAAACAGCTCAAGAAGCTGCTATTCGTGAATTAAAAGAAGAGACAGGCTTGCATGTTGAGCAATTCCTTTCTCTAGAGCCTTTTATAGAAAGCTATTATGACCGAGATAAAGCCAAAACCGTTAGTTATTTTCCAGCTTCTGTAACAGGGACCCTGAAATGTCAGCCAGAGGAGATTCTGCAAGCAAGGTGGTTTGATTTAGATGAAGGGATAAAGCAAATTTCCTTTCCAGAATCGCAAAATGCTTTTATGCAAGCAAGGAAGTATCTTGATGGATATATTACGTAAATTGGTTTTATGGATAAAAAAGTCTAGCCAAGAGAGTATCCAAGTATTTGTGCGTCATTGTCACTACTCAGAGATAAGCGCACATAAAGAAAGATATCGCTCTTTTGACAGAGAACTTTGCTTAGCTAATTTATTAGGCACAATCGATGATCCTAAGATTGAAGTGACTTTTCTGCTCGACACTTCTCATGTTTCTGAAACACTACATTTTATCCATAAACAAAAAAGGTTTCCTGTGATTGAAATGCAAGGAGGAAGCGAAGCAGCTTCCTTCTTATGGATGCTCGATTATGTAGCTTCACAAAAATTTTCCGATCAAACAATTATCTATTTTTTAGAAGATGATTATATCCACCTGCCTGATTGGTGTAAGGTATTACGAGAATCTTTTACTCTGCCGGGAATTGACTATGTCACCCTATATGATCATAAGGATAAATACTTCCTGTCCGAATATCAGAACCTGTCTGCAAAAATTTTTCATACCAATACCTGTCATTGGCGCACTACTCCCTCTACCACCAATACCTATGCAATGAGGTATAAAACCTTAATCAGAGACATAGAGGTTCATAGGAGCTTTTCTTTGAATCGAAGTGTTAGCGATGATCATGGTAAATTTCTTAAACTAAATGAGCAAGGGTCTGTTTTAATTTCAGCTATACCTGGATGGGCAACTCATGCTGAACCTAAATACGCTTCTCCCTGCACTGATTGGGAACGGATTTTGTCAGATACTAAAATTAAGTCAAATTAGGAGGATTCTATGAATACAATGAGCATGCAGCTTGAAACAAAGGCTTATGCACAAGAAGCGCTTATTATATTGGGAATGAGTTTCTTTATAGCATTAGCTGCGCCTATTTCTATCCCTCTCCCCTTTACTCCGGTGCCTATCGTATTAGGTAATACTCTAATTTTATCGCTTTCTGTGCTGCTTGGGGCTAAAAGAACAGTGCTTGCTGTAATAGGATTTTTATTGCAAGGGGCTTTAGGATTTCCTGTATTTGCAACTTGCGTAGGAGGGTTTTCTCATTTACTAGGTTCTAATGCCGGATATCTTTTAGGGTATATAATAGCTGCAGGAGTAGTGGGTTTCTTGCATCGCTCTGCTTCTAAGCTTCAACTTTTCTGGATCTTATCGATAGGAGATGGGATTATCTATTTGTTTGGGGCTATTTGGCTTGCAGCTTTTATAGGAGGGACACAAGCTATAATCTTAGGAGTGCTTCCTTTCCTATGTGGGGATGCTCTCAAGCGCTTACTGTTTATTAAATGCATGCATTTTTTGCACAAATAAGCGACTGGTTTTTTTAGAGCTTTCATCGCTAGCTTTAAGAGTAAAATGCACCTTTCCTGTTGTAAAAGCGTGGGGGATTTTTTTAGTAATTTGGCTAACTTTATTTCTTGTTTTCATAAGAGAAGACTGCTGCGCTTCTCTACGGTGATCATTTGATTTAGGGTTTCTAGGTCCTATTTTCATGTCAACTCCGGATTTTACGTGTGTCATCTTTACTTAACTTAATTTAGGAGTTTTTTTAAATGATTTTTTTTAATGAGATATAGAATCTTTGAGAAGATTTTTAAGATCTCTGCAGACACGCTCTGATGAATATATATTTTTAGATACATGCGCAGGAGTTTCGATAGCTTTATCAAATATTTCTTTTAAAGATCTAAGTAAAGAAGGGGCGGAAATGGTAGAAGTAGAATTATTTATTTGTTGTTGAGAAGATAGTTTGTTAATTTCCATATAGTTATCTTTTAAGTATGTACAAATTGTAAATTAAGTTAGTATATAAAAATATCATAATTGTATTTTCTTTTTTATTGTATATTTTGTCAATAAAGTTGATTGTTTTTCACTTCTTTTATTAATGTTACTGATTTTAAAACAAAGCAAGTGTATTTTTTTTATTTAAGCTCTTAGGCTCAAAGGAGATTTTTATGAAGCAGAATAGGCCAACTACTTGGGTTTTACATGGTTTTTGTTGGATCATTCGCAAATTACTCTCCTTGCGCTATCGCATTGAGGTCTGTGGTTGGGAAAGCATTAAAAATCATTCTTTTAAAAAACCAGGTGGGATTTTATTTTTACCTAATCACCCCGCTGAAATAGATCCTGTGATTGTAGAGAGCCTTCTATGGCCTTTATTCCAACCCAGGCCCCTTGTGGTTGAGCATTTTTATTATCTTAAAGGATTTCGTTGGTTTATGGATCTAGTTAAGGCGATCCCACTTCCGACAATGGATGCGTTGGCTAGTAAGTGGCGTGGAAAAAAAGTAGATCAATGCATGCAAGAAATTGTTAAAGGCCTTAAAGAGAAAAATCATTTCATGATTTACCCTTCTGGTCGCTTAAAAATTTCCGGTTTTGAAATCATTGGTGGGGCTTCTTTTGTGCATCGCTTGCTACAACTTTGTCCTGATCTTAATATAGTGTTAGTGCGAACAACAGGGCTTTGGGGGAGTCAATTCTCTCGTGCAATAACTGGAATATCTCCTAATTTTGGCCAGATTTTAAGAAGATGCGCTAAGCTTTTATGTAAAAGTGGATTTTTCTTTATGCCCAAGCGCAAGGTGAAGGTAGAATTTTCTCTGCCGCCTTTAGATTTTCCTTGGGATACAACACGTGTAGATTTTAATAAATATCTAGAAGAATGGTATAATCGCTATCCTGAGCCAGGTGCAGAAGCATTAACGCTCGTCTCTTATTCCCAATGGGAAAAAAAAATCCCAGAGATTATTCATCAGCAAATTCCCGTTGAGCTAATTGCAAATCAGATAGTGACCTCTGAGGTGCAAAAAGCGATTTTTGCCCGCTTGAGTAAGCTATCTGGGTACTCAGAAGGGCGGATCACAAGGGAAATGGACCTATCTAGGGATCTAGGTCTTGATTCACTGGACATCGCAGGCTTATGTGTATTTTTGGAGAAACAATATGCGGTTATCGGAGTAAATCCAGAAAAATTGCAAGTTGTTGAAGATCTTTTACAAATTGCTTCTGGCCATGAAAAAGAAAAGAATACAAACAACATATTGCCGCCATTGCCAGTAGCTTGGGTAGAAAAGAAAAAACGTCCAAGCATAAAGATTCCGGAAGGGGAAACGATGGGACAAGTTTTACTGCGCAGTTTGGATAGAATGTCTTCTTCTGTTGCTTGCGCTGATCATATAGCAGGAGTATTCTCCTATTTTACGTTTAAACGCTCTGCCTTAGCGCTTGAGTCATACTTTCGTTCTCTCCCAGGAAAATACATTGGGGTTCTTTTGCCCTCTTCTTTCGCTGCATATCTTGTGATCTCTGCAATTTGGCTATCTAACAAGATTCCTGTTATGTTGAATTGGACAATGGGAACTCGTTCTTTAGATCATGCAGTGGACCTTGTTAAGCTGCAATTTGTGATTACCTCTCATCGTTTTTTAGATCGTTTAAATGAAGTGGATTTTGGTAAATTAGAAGAAGAAAATCGAATGCTCTTTTTAGAGGATATTAAACAAAAAATAGGAATTGTCACTAAATTAAAGGCTGCAATTGGTTCTTTGTTATCTAGTGAATTTTTAGTTGGTTACCTTGGCTTAGATAAAATAAAAAAAGATCAGGATGCAGTCATTCTATTTACTAGTGGAACAGAGGCTTTCCCAAAGGCTGTTGGTCTATCGCATGAGAACTTGCTCACGAATCAAAGAGATTGTATTGCTCTTAATATTATAGGATTTGGATCCTGTCTTTATGCAGTATTGCCTCCTTTTCACTCTATGGGATTTTCTCTTACAGGAATGATGCCGCTTTTAGCTGGAATTAAAACCTGTTATGCTCCTGATCCAACAGATAGTTACGGGATGGCGCAAGATATAGCATATTGGAAGCCAACGCTATTTTGTTGTTCGCCAAGTTTTATTCAAGGGCTTTTTCGAGTGGCAAAGCCCAAAGAATTGGATTCTTTGCGTTTTATTTTGTCAGGAGCAGAAAAAGCACCCGAGGAACTGTTTACTTATGTAAAGCGGTTCTTACCAAGAGCTCAGGTTGTTGAAGGATATGGAGCCACAGAATGCAGCCCTTTAGTCACAAGTAATCTTCCTAGCAAGGGCAGAAATGGGGTTGGTTTTCCTTTGAATCATACAGAGATCTGTATTTTGGATGTAAAAACAAAAGAGCCTAAACCATTAGGTCAAGAAGGGGAAATCTATATTTCAGGTCTAAATGTGTTTAAAGGATATCTTGATTCTAGCTCTAATCCTTTTATTGTTTTTCAAGAAAAAAAATGGTATGGTTCAGGGGATTTAGGCTATATTACTCCTGAAGGAGCACTGATTTTATCTGGTAGACTAAAAAGAGTGATTAAAATTGGCGGTGAAATGATTGGTTTAGATGGTATAGAAGAAAAGCTGATAGAGGTAGCGCATCGTAAACAATGGTTAACAGGTGAGAAAGAGGGAGCGGGTCTAGCAATTAGTATGCGTGAGATAGAAGCAGAAAAACCTCAATTGATTCTGTTCACTACCTTTTCTGTTTCTAAGGAGGAAATTAACGCTGTTTTGAAAGAAGAAGGATTTGGAAAAATTGTAAAGGTTTCTGAAGTGCGCATGATTTCGCAAATACCTTTAACGGGCACTGGAAAAAAAAATTATCGCTTATTAGATGAATTGAGTAAAAGAAATAATGATGCATTTAAAGATCTATAATACAGAAAGTAGAAAGAAAGAAGAGGTTCTGCCTTTAGATGGTAAAACAATCCACATGTATACATGTGGTCCTACTATTTATCATTATGCGCATATTGGGAATTTTCGCACTTATGTTGCAGAAGATCTACTGCGTAGAAGTTTGAAGCTTTTAGGATATCAGATTATACAAGCCATGAATATCACTGATATTGACGATAAGACAATTACAGCAGCAATTGCACAAAAAGTGTCTTTGCATGAATACACAAGGCCTTACGAAGAGGCTTTTTTCGAAGATCTTTATTCTCTGAATATAGAGCCTGTCGAATATTACCCTCGAGCTACAGAGTATATAGAAGAAATGATTTTGATTATTCAGAAGTTACTCGAATTAAAGATAGCTTATCAAGGGATAGACAAAAGCATTTATTTTTCCATTGCTAAGTTTCCTTCTTATGGACGGCTTTCACACCTTTGTCTAGATCAGTTAGAAGCTGGTGCTTCTAATCGAATGTCAGAAGATGAATATGAGAAAGAAAACATAGCTGATTTTGCCTTATGGAAAGCCTATGATCCAGAAAAAGAGCAGGGAATTTATTGGGATAGTCCGTTTGGTCCTGGGCGCCCAGGATGGCATATAGAATGCTCGGCCATGGCCATGAAATTATTGGGCTCTAGCATTGACATTCATGCTGGGGGAGTAGACAATATGTTTCCTCATCATGAAAATGAGATTGCCCAATCAGAGGCCTTTTCTTGTTCACAGTTTGTCAAATACTGGGTGCATATAGAGCATCTTTTAATCGACCATAAAAAGATGTCAAAAAGTTTAGGTAACTTCTATACCTTGCGAGATCTTATTGCCAAAGGATATGAGGGGCGTCATATTCGCTATCTTTTACTACAAACCCATTATCGTACTCAGCTTAATTTTACTTTTAGAGCCCTAGAAGCGGCACGTGCTTCTTTGCAGAGAATAGATGATTTCATTGTAAGACTAAAGACATTGGCAATGGATCTAGAAATAGACTCTACTACAGACATTTTGAAAACAGCAGAAGAGATGTTTTATCTACATCTTGCAGATGATTTGCATATTTCTGCAGCGTTAGCTGCTCTATTTGAATTGATTCGTCAAGTCAACATTCTTTGTGATGAAAAGAGAGTTTCTTTAAAAGAAGCAAAAAAAATATTCACCTTCCTTCAAAAGATAGACACTGTACTAGGATGTATATTTATAGAAGAAGAAGGCATACCAGAAGATCTACAAGAAGCTCTACGCTTAAGACAACATGCACGCAGAGAGAAAAACTGGAAATTAGCCGATAGCTACCGTGATAAAATCCAGACACGAGGGTATTGTATAGAAGATAGTCCTCAAGGTCCACGTTTAAAAAAAATGAGAACTATATGACACAAAAAGCTATGACAAAAGATGAGATCTTTGTGCTTAAACTCTATGAATTAGCCATGCAATCAGGAACTCCTTATGGGCAAATTGATTGCTTAGAGATAGCCAAAGCCATTGGACAAAATACCAAGGGTGCACAAGTTATTGCACGTGATTTAGCTCAAGCTAATTTTGTTAAGAAAGCAGAAGGCAATAGAGTTTATCTTACCGACCATGGCTTAAAACTTGTGCAACAAGTTGTGCAACAGCAACAAAAAAGCTAAATAGTTAAATTTTATATGGAATTTGTTTTTCCACTGAGATTTTTAAGGTCTTCTGGTTTCAGAGGTGAAGAGCCAAAAAGCATGTTTTTTAAAACGGTTAATTTACCCCAAAGCCCTTGAATCTTGGTTGTGGTAAATACATGGTGTTTGGTGCCAGTGAGGTACCGTTTGCCCTGCTAGAGCGCCTGTTTTATCAAAAACATGAACAGCAGAATCTCGTCGATCAGGGTTTTTATCTTTGTAGAAATGAATTAATTTTTGAGACAGATCGTCAATTTCTAAAAATTCTTCTTTGGTTAAGTCAGAAAATTTTTCACGATGTTCTTTAGGAACTAATAATAAATGAACCTTTTCAGGTCCTATAGGAGCATAATCGTAAAGAATATTTATTAATCTTCCTTCAAATACCCGTTGCTTTTCGATAATTTTTTGCGTGCAAAACGCATCTCTTGAAGGGGTCTCTCCTGATTGAGAGAATAGTTCTTTTTCTGAGAGTAGATCTTTAGCTTTTTGGAAATCTTTAACGATTGATTTCTTATGATTTTGTGAAGTATACACACCTCCTAAAGTAACTATTCAAAACCTTTAATTGTTGCCAGAAACTCCAACTATTCTTGGAAAAGGGCACAATTTGCATGTTATATTCGGAAGGATCAGATACTTTTCTATATCTAAGATAATCAGTTATTCCTTGTTTCTGCCACATCTGAATGATTTTTTGCGTTTTTTCATAAATCTCTGATGGGTCAATTGTCTGATCAGGTTTTCCTATAACTTGCAAAGAACCAACAAGCAATGAACGTTCTGGCACGACTATGTTTACAGTTGCATCTGAGTCAATAACCACCTCATTTTGCATAGATTCTCCTTGAGAAGTTTTACAATACCAAGAAAAAGGAGGAATATACGTACATATCAAGATATCCTTCTTATAGATTTAAATTTGTAAAACCTAAAAAAAGATAGATTATAAAATATAAAATATTTCATGCTCGTTATGCAAATCCTTAATTTGACCATCAACACGTATATTTGAGGAGGTTATTTATGACAGTAGCACCAACTTCATATGGCTCTATACCCATGCCTATTGAACAAGAAGGGGTTTTGTATACACCATATGGAACCCACCGAGTGAATCAGCAAGATTTCAGTCGATTGCAAAAAACCTTGATAAAAGGTCTAATTGCATTTGCTGCAGCAAATTTAGCAATAGGTGGATCTATTGTGGGGTTTGGAGCATATTCTGAAAATGAAGGAGCAACTTGGGGCAGTATGCCTTTTTTTGCTAATAGTGTACTTGGTCTATTTGGCCTTTTCATGGCTAGACATTTCCAGGAAGTGACTCGAGGAGTATGACTCTTTATCTCTTTAAAAAAGGGAGCTGTCTTTACAACAGCTCCTTATTCTATTCTTCTGGGCGCATAATAGGGAAGAAGAGCACATCTCGAATAGAGGTGGCTTTTGTTAGCAACATTACTAAACGGTCAACCCCCATTCCCATTCCACCGGTATTGGGAATGCCTTGGCAAATCGATTCTAGGAACTCTTCATCTAGAGGAGAGGCTTCTTCATCGCCTGCAGCACGTTTTTCTGCTTGAGCTTCTAAAAGCTCTCTTTGTAAAATAGGGTCATTGAGCTCTGTATAAGAATTACAAAACTCTGAGCCTAGAATAAAGGTCTCAAATCTTTCTACAAAGCGCTCTTGTTTCAGTTTTGGATTGCGATGCAGCTTGCAAAGAGGGGTAGTTTCAATCGGATGATCGATGATATGATGAGGTTGGATCAGATGCTCTTCTACAAACTCTTCAAAAGCATGTGCAATTAAAGCTCCTTTGCTAGCTTTCTGTAATTCTTTGGGATCAAGAATCGTATTTTTAATCAGATAATTGGAAAGTTCTTTTTCATTCATTCGATCTACATCTATTTTAGCATAGGTAAGAATACTATCTTTCATAGAAAGACGTTTCCAAGGAGCTTTTAAATCAATAGTTACCTCTTCTGCTTCTTTTTGAAAAGTGAGCTGGGTGGTGTTAAATAACTTAAGTGCTAGCTCTTCAAATAGGTTTTCCACTAGCCGCATCATATCGTGATAATCCCAATAGGCGGCATAGGCCTCTAGCTCGGTAAACTCTGGGTTGTGAGTGCGATCGATTCCTTCATTACGGAATACTTTTCCCATTTCAAAGACCTTTAGAAGCCCTCCTGCAATCAATTTTTTTAAAGGAATTTCTAAAGAAATCCTCAAAAACATTTCTTGATCTAGTGCGTGAAGATGGGTTGCAAAAGGTTTTGCAGAAGCGCCTCCATAAGTATTTTGCAGGACAGGTGTTTCTACTTCCATAAAACCTAGTCTATGAAAATACTTACGTGTAAGCTCTAGAATGCGAGAGCGCATAACAAAAGTATGCACTACATCAGGATTTGCAATTAAATCAAGCCAGCGTTTGCGATATCGCACACCTTTATCTGCAAGTCCACTGTATTTGTCAGGCAGTGGAAGTAAGCTTTTACAAAGTATTTTCACTCTATGAGCATACAGGGTAAGTTCTCCTTTATGCGTGTGAAATACATATCCCTCTACACCTAAAAAATCCCCTAAGTCGATCTTTTTTTCCAAAAACTTTAGAGAATGCATTTCTTCACTGGGTTGAAAACCATCTACACAGGTGGTATTTCTATTAAACATCACTTGGATACGACCGGTTTCATCCTGTAATTGAGCAAAAGCGTTTTTCCCCATTCCACGAAAGAGCACAAGTCTTCCAGCCACAGAGGTTTTCTCTGTTTTTGCTTCTTCTGCCTCTTCACTAGTCCCAGCTTTCTTATCTACCCACTTTGCGTGTAATTGTTGAGCAGTATTTTCAGGAGAAAAAGTAGGAGGATAAGGATCGATCCCTAGTTGTTTAATCTCTTCTAATTTACGTAAACGATTTTGGAATTCTTCCTGTTCGTAGTAATCTGGTTTTTGCATAATGGATCTCTTTGAAATTTTCTACTATTTTAGAGGGTTGCTTGCAAAACTGCAAGTAGAGAAGACAATACCAATTAGCAAAAAGTGTTTTCTCCTGATTTAAAAGAAAAAACTAGTAAGCGTATTTATTTTCGTTTTGTACTTGCTTGTCCTCAGAAGATAATGGTAATAACATACGATCCCCCCACCAAACAGGTATAGTAAAAGGTAAGCGTGGATTTATGATGTACACATAATCTTCATGATATAAGGGAATAACGGGCATTTCATTTAAAATAAGTTTTTCTGCTTGTTCTAGAGTTTGAAGTCTTTTATCTGCCTCTTCATAAAAAGATCGATCGAGTAATTTGATATACTCTGGGTTTTCCCAGTTAGAGAAATTTGTTGCATAGGATTTATACTTAAACCTTTCTAGAACACTCATTTATTCTAGATATACTTTTGAGATTTGGTGAACAGAATTTGAGTAGATACAAGTATACAAGCAATAAAGAAAAAAAATTAGGATTTTTTTCATAGTAAATCTCCTTAATCAATATTTTAAGATAAGGACAATAGCCTAAAAAATTTATTTGTAACTTGTAAAGTAGCATCTGAGGAACGGTTATAGTAAGTTGACAATCCGCCTCGTTACCAAATGGAGCAAAGATTTATCAAGACCTAAAAAAAGAAAGAGGCTACGCTCGATTAGGACATCTTAAAGAGATTTTACAAATGACATGGCCTGATCCAAATTTGATTTATCCGATAAAAGATTATAATAAACTTGTATTTCTTAAGAATTTCATCAAGGCGAGTAATATTATCATTGGTGATTATACTTACTTTGATGATAGGCGACATGGGCCAGAAAATTTTGAAGAATATAATGTTCTTTATAACTATGACTTCTCCAAGGTAAAACTCATCCTCGGCAAATTTTGTGCAATTGCAGCCGAAACGCGTTTTATCATGACAGGAGATCATAAGCTCGATGCAATAAGCACTTATCCTTTTCCTATTTTCGGTCATGGATGGGAATATGCTTTTAACGTCTATGACTTGCCAGTTAAAGGAGATATTATTGTGGGAAATGATGTTTGGTTCGGATATGATTCTTTGATTATGAATGGAGTAACCATAGGCAACGGTGCAATTATCGCTGCTAGAGCTGTGGTTGTTAAAGATGTTCCTGCTTATTCTATCGTTGCTGGTAATCCAGCTAAAGTTGTAAAGATGCGATTCGATGATCAAACAATTGACCGTCTTTTGAAAATAGCTTGGTGGGATTGGAATATAGAGAAAATCAATCAGAACTTGAAATGGATCTGTAATCTCGACGTTGATCGTCTAGAAGAGGCAGGTTTTAACAACTCAGAAAAACTTCAATAAACAAATTTAAATTATGTCTAAAAAAAAGTAGACAAAGGATCCACATCAATAGAGAGTTTGATCTCTTTGTGTTGTGGTATCTGATGTAGTTGAGGGAGTATAGGGATTAATTTTTTCGCTTTAATCAAAAACTGGTAGCGGAACATGTCTTTAATCTTAGCATGACCGCAAGCGATAAGCGGTAGAATTTCACAGCTGTTTGTCAGTTTTCTTGTTAGGTCTTTTCGGATTTTTTCTGCATATTCTACAGTCTGGGACTCTATTTTTCCGCTAAAGATCAGTTTTACAAGTCTGGTAAAGGGGGGGTAGCAAAATAGCCTACGTGTTTGTATTTCTTGGGCAAAAAATCCTTCAAAATTTTGTTGTTGGGCTAAAGAGAGAATAACATGTTCTGGGAGAAGGGTTTGGATGACCACTTCTCCTAATAGGGATCCTCTTCCAGATCTACCAGCTACTTGAGTGAGCAATTGGAAGGTGGTCTCACTAGCTCGAAAATCAGGGATTTGTAAGTTGCTATCAGCCATGAGAACACCTACTAATGTCACTAAAGGAAAATGCAGACCTTTGGCGATCATTTGTGTTCCGATCAACACATCAGCTTTACCTGTACGAAACTGTTTTAATAAGAGTTCGTGGCTTCCTTTATGACGAGTTGTATCCTTGTCAATACGCAGTGTGCGCGCTTCTGGCAGCAGAGCTTTTAAAGAACGCTCTACTAATTCTGTACCGACTCCTTTAAATTTTAATTGCCCTTCCGCATGACATTTGGGACAGGATTTAGGAGGAGGAAGGCAAAAATCGCATAGATGGCAGCTAAGTCGGTTTTCTTTCAAATAAAAGGTCAAAGAGATATCACAATGAGGGCAACTTACCACGTATGAACAGTTTAAGCAGAGTTGTGAAGTGTGATAGCCTCTTCGGTTTAAAAAGAGCAATACTTGCTCACCAAGCGCTATCTTCTGTTTGATTTTCTCAATCAGTATTTCAGAAAATAGGGTAAATCCCTTAGCTTTTTGATACTGAGGGCGCATATCAACGATTTGTATTTGTGGCAGATGAGCTTTGTCTGCTCGTTTGGGCAGCGTATTTAAATGGTATTTATCTAAAAAAGTATTTCGATAGCTTTCTAAGCTAGGAGTTGCACTGCCTAAGATCACTGTTGCTTGATTTAGCTTAGCGCGCATAACAGCTATATCACGTGCATGGTATCTAGGGGATTCTTCTGTTTGTTTGTAGGAGCTTTCATGTTCTTCATCAACAATGATAAGACCTAATCTACAAGTAGGGCTAAATATAGCAGATCTAGCTCCAATGACAATAGGAGTAATATGAGTTGCAATATTATGCCAAGCATCTCTTTTTTCTCCAATAGAGAGTCGATAGTGCAAAATGGCTAATTTTTGCAAAAACCTACTTCTTAATCTTTCTATGGTTTGAGAAGTTAAAGCAATTTCTGGAACAAGAAATATGATGCTTTTTCCTTGTTCTAGTGCATGTTGGATGGCTTGTAGATACACTTCTGTTTTTCCACTGCCTGTTACTCCATATAATAGATGTGTGTGAAATTGATTTGTATTTAAGCTGTGTTTTATGGATTCAAGAGCTTTTACTTGTTCAGGATTTAACGATTTTGGTTTAGTTCTGAAAAACTCCCATTCTAATAAATGAGAGCGATCAATGGTAATCGAAGAGCAACTTAATATGTTTTTTTTCACTAGTGTATCAATCGGACTACGAGAGACGTGGGCTTTTTCCATCAGTTCACTGAGCAATAATCCTTTAGGAGCTTGTAGAAGAGTCGATACTACCTCAGCTTGTGTAGGAGATGCTAAACGCAAGCTTTCACATAACTCTTTTAGCCTTGCTTTATCAAGAAGAGGCTTGATAAATAGCTGTTGCTTAGCTCCTGTATCTTTGCGCGCGCTAGGTGGTAGGATTACTTGCAAGACTTTGCGCAAAGGGCAGCAGTAATAGTGTGCCATCCACTTAGCAAGGGAGACTAGATCCTTGGGTAAAACAGGCGTATCTAAAAGCTCTATAATCTCACGTAACTTTTTTATAGGAGTCGTTTGTTTAATCTCAATGACCGTAGCTAATCTAGTAGATCCTTGTAAAGGGACCTTTACTCTAGAACCTATATGAATACGACCTATAAGTTCTGTGCAAACTTTATAATCAAGGGTCATATTAATGGCTTGATCTAAAATTACAGAAACGATGTTGCCGGAGTTAAGATCTGACATAGAGATTTCCAAAGAGCGGTTTTTTGATCAGGCTGTGTATATGTTTCTAGTGTCTTAAGAATGATAAGAGGAATGGTTGCTAGAAAGTGCTGGTTTTTTTCCTGTGTATAGCACTGCATCAATGTAGTATATTGCTGCGCTGCCTGTGTAAGAATGATTAATTTAAGGCTATTTTTTTTGAAAAAGGATTCCCAGCCTTTTTCTTTTTCCAATTTTGTGCCAGAGATTAATTTAGTAACGGATAAACGATCATGAATAGCTCTTGCAAGATCTTTTAAGAAAAGCAGTTCTTCATTAGAAGATGGACCAGTAATGATGACAACTTCCATTTGCTCATTCCAGGCATTAGCTACTTTTTGTGCTTTAAGATCATCGAGTATTGTATCGCGCAGTTTCATATTAGGAGCGATCTTCTGTATCGTAGATCGAATAGAAGGCCAGCGATCAAGAGCTGTTTGTTTTAAAATAGGCTTTTGTTTTACTTCTTGTGTTTTTACCAAAGGTTTTCTTGTTTCTAGAAGCGGGATAGGAGGATGAAAAAATCCGTAGACCTCTGGTGAAGTACGCGAAAAGCAAGGGCTTTCTTTAAGTAAACTAACCGCTTGACTAACGAGATCAAGCAATTCTTTCTGTAGTGTATTTAACATAGGAATACATGCTTTTTATTCTATCTGCATGTTACATGAAGTCTTAGATTGTTTTACAGGTTTAGTTCTTAGAAACAAAAAGCATTATTCTACTTCTTAAATTTGTTTATTGCTGAAATTAAAATTTATGCTAGTTTACGTAGATAGATTTTTTTCTTGGTAAAATTATGACTATTCAATGGCAAGGCTCATCTTTTTCAACATCTTTTATTTCTCATTCAGAAAATGCTCATAGGGAATCTATGAATATTTTTCAAATACAAATCTATTCCTCAGGGTTCAGATTAATCGATAAAGCAATACAGATGATTTCAAAAAATAGTCTTAATTCGCAAGTTGCACTGAAAATCTTTAACGATACAATAGCTGGTTATAAAACAGTGATCAGTCCATTCCCTGCCATATCTTGTCTACAAGATTTACAAGAATTAGAAAAACGATTAGAAAATCATTCTTTAAACCAGTTCTGGGATGTTTTATCAAGTATTATTGATGAACCTCAAATAAAAACCGTAGAGCAAAAAAGAGAGTGGTTTGAAGATAAAAAGAATCAACCTCTATTGGATACAATAGCTATTTTAGAACTTCAAGCCTGCGGACTTATTTCTTTACCTAAAGAAATCTATCAATTACGTAATTTAAAAAAGTTAGATCTTAGTCAAAATCAACTGGAATTTTTACCAGAATCGATCAAAATCTAGACGCAGCTTGAGGAACTAAACCTCTGCTGTAATGAACTGATAGCTCTACCAGATCATGGAATTGCGCATTTAACAAACTTAAAACATCTAGACGTAAGCGGGAATGCGCTTAAGTGTCTATCTCGCTCTATTAGATATCTTAAACAGATGAGAACACTCAACGTTGAGGAGAATTATTTACAAGAGCTTCCTAAAGAGATCGGTCAATGTACTTCTTTAGAAGAGCTTAAAGTATCAAGTAATGAGTTATCTCAATTGCCTACAGAACTTAAAGATTTGACTTCTCTTGTGGAATTTTCTGCTGCTGATAATGAATTAAGGTATACATCTGAGGAGTTACAAGAACTTGGATTAAACAATTGGAAAAAAATAGAGAGGATAAACCTCTTGCAAAATCACCAGGATACAACAGTAGAGTTCCTTAAAACTCTATGGCCAAATGCGGTTATCATCATGCATAGTCACTATGAAAAAGAGCCATAACAGAAGGTTTTTTTCCTCTCTTTGTTATTCAAAACGGCTAATCTTTTTTTAGAAGAATCCGTTATGCAAGATGTAAATAAATTAATATTTAATAAATATTTATTTTCATTAAATAAAGTTTATGTTATCCCTTTGCCTGTAATTTTTTTGAGACCAAGGCTAAAAGAGCTTAAGATCACTTGAAATAGACTTTTTAAAAAAAGTTAATGATCTTTAAAAGTAGGTAACAAACATGACGTCAGTATCCAATAGTTCTTTGCTAAAAGAGCTCTTTTCTTCAGAGAAACCCAGTGATTTATCTATTAAGTAGTGAAATGATTGCATTTTTCTATAGTAGTCTCAAAGAACTAAGAAACTATACATCGGAATTCGAGCTTATAGATCGAGCAATTGAGCAGATTCCAGAAAATGGGACTCTTCGTTTACATGTAATCGAATCTCTGCAAAATTTTAATCATAGGATAGCTGATTATTGTGTCAAAGAAGTTGAAGAGTTAGAACAGCAATTAAATAAATGTGATCAATTTTTAGGAATACTATGGGCTGCTTTACCTATCGATAATAAACCCTCACTTAAAACCATAACGCAAATAAGAGAATGGTTTGAAGATGAAAAGAACCAATCTTTATTAGATACTGTAACTGTTTTAAACCTTGAAGATTGCGAAATTTCTCAAATATCCAAAGAGTTTTTCCAATTGCGTAACTTGGAACCTCTAAACATAAGCGCTAATAACCTTATCTCATTACCTTCTTCAATCGGGCAGTTTAAAGAATTACAAGAGCTTAAAGCAGAAGTCAATTATTTATTAGAGCTTCCTAAAGAGATCGGTCAATGTAGTTCTTTAAGAATTATTAAAGTGTCAGAAAATCAAATAGCCAAATTACCCGAAGAGCTTAAGTATTTAACGCTTCTTCAGCAATTCTGTATTGCCGATAATGAGTTAACCCTTTCATCTGAAGATCTAGAGAGACTAGAACTCTACAATTGGAGACAACTACAAGAAGTAGACCTCTCTGAGAATGCTCTGGAGAATGTAACAACAGAGTTTGTTAAAAGATTGTGGCCAAGCGTAACTACAATTGATTTATAATTTAAAAGGTAAATAGATGACACCAATATCCATCAATTCTCTATCAACAGAAACTCTCTTTCATATTTTTTCTTTGGCAGAAAAATCTCCTAAAAATTTACTTGCACATAGATCTGTTTGCAAACAGTGGAATGAGAATATTATGGAATTTTTTTGCAGCAGCCTTAAGCGATTAAAAACTTATACATCAAAATTTGATCTTATAAATCAAGCAATCCAGCAGATTCCAGAAAATGAAAGCTTTAACTCACTAAATGTTATTGAAATTCTAAAAACATTTAATGCTACAATAGCCAACTATAGAGAAACGATTCATCCATGGCCTATCATACCTTGTAAGCAAGAAATAAGAGCTCTAGAACAACAATTACAAGAGAGCGAATCTCTATTAGAACTATGGAAGGCTTTGCCTATTTCCAATAAACCTGAGTTGAAGACTATAGCTCAAATAAGGAAGTGGTTTGAAAATGAGCAAAATCAGCCTTTATTAGAGGCAATAACTACTTTAGATCTTAGGAATAGAGAGATCTCGTGCTTGCCAAGAGAAATTTTCAAACTGCATCATTTAACAGAATTAGATCTTAGTGAGAATTTAATTGAGAAGTTGCCTACTTTGATCAAAGTATGGACTCACCTTGAAGAGTTAGATCTTCATGATAATAGATTGACCTGTTTACCTGATCATGGAATGAAACATTTAAAAAACTTAAAAAGATTATTTCTTAGCAGTAATTTAATCGAGGTTTTGCCTGATTCGATTGGAGTGTGGATACAACTTGAGGAATTAGATCTTTGTGATAACAAACTGGAATATTTACCCGATGGAGTGGAGCATTTAAGGAATTTAAGAATTTTAAATATAAGCTCTAATCAACTCAACTTATTATCCCCATCAATGGGGGAGCTTAAGAATTTAGAAAAACTTGATGTGGGTGAGAACTTTTTAATGGAGCTTCCCTCAGAAATTGGTCAATGTACCTCCTTAAAAACCCTTAAAGTGTCAAGGAATTTTTTGCTAAAGCTGCCTAAGGAACTTAAAAGTTTAACCTCTCTGATTAAATTTGATGCTTTTGATAATCAGTTAGGTTCCCTTCCTAAAGAGTTGAGCTCTTGGAAAAAAATAGAAAAAATACGCCTTGCTAAGAATGATTTGAATATAACAAAGGAACAAGCTAAACAATTATGGCCAAGTGCAACGGAGATTGATCTATAAATTAAACAGCGGCCTTTAAGTAACTTCAAAGAGAGAAGAAGCATATGCGATAGGCTCAAATCCCTCTAGGTCTTCCATCTTCTCGCCTGTGCCGATCCATTGAATAGGAACGTGGAGCTTTTTATAGATCGAAAGAACTATGCCACCTTTAGCAGAACCATCGAGTTTGCTCATGATGATGCCTGTTAAGGGAGTAAATTTATGAAAGGTTTCTGCTTGATCAATAGCATTTTGTCCTGTAGTTGCATCTAAGACAAGCAGAGTTTCGTGAGGAGCTGAGAGGATCGATTTTTGCATGACACGTTTCATCTTTTCCAGCTCTTGCATAAGGGCTGTTTTATTTTGCAGGCGACCTGCTGTGTCGATTAAGACTATATCTATATTGCGAGCTTTAGCAGCTGTTAATGTATCGAAGACGATAGCTGAAGGATCAGCTCCGGTTTTACCTTTGACAATATCTACTCCGATTTGATGAGCCCAAAGTTCTAGTTGCTCTATTGCTGCAGCACGAAAAGTGTCAGCTGCTCCAATTAATACTTTTTTGCCTTGTTTTTTACATTGATAGGCGAGTTTTGCAAGGGAAGTGGTTTTTCCACTGCCATTAACCCCTACGATCAAAATCACATGAGGTGTTTTCTCTTCTGCGCGCTTAGAGGAAACAAGAGGAGGTTCTTGAAGTATAGATAAAGTGTATTCATAAAAGATCTGTAAAATATCGTTAATTTCCGCTTTAGGTTGTAGACGTAGAGTGCTGCGTGCTTTTTCCACGAGCAAAGAAGCGCATTCTGATCCTAGATCTGCTTCAAAAAGAATTTGCTCTAGCGCTTCGAAGGTTTCTTCATTCCACGGCTTCCCAAATAAAGAGCGGATTCTATGGGAAAGAGCAGACCTTGTTTTAGACATAGCCTGTTTAATTTTTTGAAAGCTTTCTTTAAGAAAACCAAACATAACAACCCTTTTTTCATTGCTTGAAAAAAAACTCTATCAGATAAAGAGATTCAAGCAAAGCAAAGAGAAACAAGATGAATACACACGAGTATCAAGCAAAAGATCTACTTACATCCTATAAGATACCCATTCCAAGATTTGGAGTAGCGAGCTCTATCGAAGGAGTAGAAGCTGTCTTAAGAGATCTTTCTCTAGAAGAAGCTGTGATCAAAATTCAGGTTCATGCAGGAGGAAGGGGTAAAGCAGGGGGTGTAAAAATTGCACAAGGTTTGCAAGAGATTCTCAAAACCGCGCAGAAGTTGATAGGAATGAAAATGGTCAATAACCAAACAGGGCCACAAGGGGTGATTGCCCATCAAGTTCTAATCTCTGAGCTGATTGCGATTAAAAAAGAGTATTATTTAAGTGTTGTTATCGATCGAGAGAGAAGCCAAGTTGTTTTAATCGCTTCTGCAGAAGGGGGAGTGGAAATTGAAGAGATTGCGCTTAAGAATCCGGAGAAGATTTTAACCATTCCGATTGGCTTAAGCGGTATCTTGCGTCCTTTTCAAAAGTTGCAGTTGATTAAATTTATGCAATGGAAAGCTGAAATGGCTAAACAAGGTGCTCAAATAGCACAAAGCTTAGTACAAGCTTTTATGGATACAGACGCCTCTTTGTTGGAGATTAACCCTTTGGTTTCTGATCAAAGTAATCAACTCTGGGCTTTAGATGCTAAGCTTGTAGTTGATGACAATGCACTTTTTAGACAACAGAAGATCGCTGATTTTTACGATCCTTCGCAAGCAATACCAAATGAAGTGAGGGCCAAAGAACATGATTTAGCCTACATTGCATTGGAGGGTAACATTGGTTGCATGGTCAATGGAGCAGGACTTGCTATGGCTACAATGGATATCATTCAATATTATGGAGGCAAGCCTGCGAATTTTCTAGATGTAGGAGGAGGAGCTTCTAAAGAGAAAGTAGCTGAAGGGTTTAAGATTATTTTAAGCGATCCTAATGTAAAAGCTATATTGGTAAATATTTTTGGTGGGATTATGAATTGTGCCACTTTAGCAGAAGGAATTATAGCAGCGGTTAAGGAAATAAAGATCCATGTTCCTTTAGTTGTGAGAATGGAAGGAACTAATGTAGAAGAGGGAAGGCGACTTTTAGAGCACTCTCGTTTAGCCATTATTACAGTAGATGGTTTGGCTAATGCTGCAAAGAAGGTAGTTGAAATGCTCAAAGGTAAGGAATAAATGGCTATTTTAATTCATAAAAAAACACGTGTAATCACTCAGGGAATTTCTGGTAAATCCGGGCGCTTTCATACAGAGCAATGTCTGTTATATGGATCACGATTTGTAGGAGGAGTCACTCCTGGTAGAGGAGGCGAGACAATTTTAGATTTACCGGTCTTTGATACTGTTAGAGAAGCTAAAAAAGAAACAAAGTGTGATGCAACAATCATCTTCGTGCCAGCTCCCTATGCAGCAGATGCTATTTTAGAAGCAGAAGATGCTAGGATTCCTCTGATTGTCTGTATTACAGAGGGGATCCCTGTCAAAGATATGCTAGAGGTTTCCAGAGTGATGCAACTGAGCAAACAAAGTCGTTTAATTGGACCAAACTGTCCCGGTATTATTACACCAGGGGAGTGTAAGATTGGAATTATGCCAGGGTATATTCATAAAAAAGGGAAAATCGGCATTGTTTCTAGATCAGGAACCCTTACCTATGAGGCAGTGTGGCAAACAACACAGCTAGGTCTTGGACAAACAACTTGTGTAGGAATTGGAGGAGATCCTTTAAATGGAACAAACTTTATTGATGTGCTCAAACTTTTTCAAGAAGATCCTAAAACAGAAGGAATTCTTTTAATAGGGGAAATCGGAGGTTCTGCTGAGGAAGAAGCTGCAGAGTGGATTAGAGAACATTGCTCTAAGCCCGTAGCAGCTTTTATTGCAGGAACCACCGCACCAAAAGATAAGCGCATGGGTCATGCGGGTGCGATTATTTCTGGAGGAAAAGGAGGTGCTCAAGATAAGATAAATGCATTGAAAAACGCTGGAGCGTTTATAGTAAAATCTCCTGCAGAAATGGGACAAGCTATGGCGGAAGCATTAGATAGGTTTTAAAATATGTTGTATATTCCAGGTCGTATTCCTATTATTATTCATCCTGCATTTTGGATATTTGCTGCACTGATTGGTTATGTAAATAGTTTAAGTTTACTAGGAACCCTGGTTTGGGTTGCAGTGATTTTTATCTCTGTTCTTTTTCACGAGTTTGGCCATGCCCTAACAGCATTTTTTTTTAAACAAAAGCCTCGCATAGAATTAGTTGCTTTAGGAGGGCTTACCTATCATGAAGGGAAGAGATTAAAATTTGGCAAGCAGTTTCTCATTGTTTTCAATGGACCTTTTTTTGGCTTTATTTTATTTGGGATAGCTACCTTCTTTCTACAATATCCAGCGTTGACTCAAGGCAATCTAGGAGTAATTCTACGGCTATTGCAAGGGGTAAATCTATTTTGGACCATTTGTAATTTACTACCGGTTTTCCCCTTAGATGGTGGGCAGCTTTTACGCATCGTTTTAGAAGCTATTTGGGGAGTAAAGGGGATTAAGTATTCTCTGATTACAAGTATTGTGATAGCGCTAGTATGCAGCTTATTATTTTTTTTAATGCAAGGGTTTTTCATCGGATCCTTATTATTCCTTTTGGCCTTTCAAAGTTACGATACCTACCGTAAATCACGAGCAATGAGCAGCTCAGATCGCAATCAGCAGCTACATGGGCTCATGGAAAAAATAGAAGCAACAACCGATAAAAAAGAAGCTATGGATCTTTGTGAAAAAGTCCGCATTCAAGCCAAAGAGGGGATGATTTTTAATCAAGCAACCGAGTACCTTGCTTTCTTATGTCTTGAGCAAGAGCTGTATAAACAAGTCTATGATTTGTTATTACCGATTCAAAAAGAGATTAGTAGTGAAGCTCTTTGTCTTCTACACAAAGCAGCCTTTGATCAAAAAGATTTTTCTCTAGTTATCCAGATTGGAGCACAATGCTTTCAATCCAAATCTCATCCAGATATTGCGATTCGCAATGCTTGTGCAAACGCTGCTCTTCATGAACCAACAGCCGCAGTTGGCTGGCTAAAAACCGCACTAGACGAGGGGGTTGTTAATATAGAATCTATGTTAGCTAAACCGATATTTGACCCGATTCGACAAGAACCCCTATTTCAAGAATTACTCCACGTTTTATCCAAGGAGCATTAGATGCGTTGGCTCATTTGTTTTCTATGCATCTCATTAACGATTTGTGCAGAAGAGAAAAAAAAACCAAGACCTAGACAAGTTCAAGCGCATTATGTAGGAGCAGGCCGTCCTAAGAACCAAATGACCAAAAAAAAATCTTCTACCAATAAATACTTTTTAAGTAAAACCACTCTAAAAAAACGTAAACAAAAAAAAATTGCGAAAAAAACAGAGAAACAAGAAGAGCGTCCCTTTTATCAAAAATCTAGCAAATAGCTGGGATCCATTTTTAAAGGCCTTCCAAGCTTGTCAAAGCTCACCGTGTTTCCAATCTTTCATTACAGTGAGTTTGATACCGTTGTTGCAGCCATAAAAAATCGTCTTTCATACTCATTCCGTCATTATTTCCATCTAGGATCTTGTGACTTTTTTTAGATATCCAAGAACCTAAAATAGGTGTTCTTGGATATCTAACGAAAAGGTTGTTACTAGATTACTTCAGTTGAATGGAACAAAAGTAGGCTCCTCTATTACGATCACGAACTAGCAGTAAGATAGATTTAGTCGTATTTTGATTAATTGCTTGATTAAACTCTAAGAGGTTTGTTACTTTTTTATGATTGATGGTTTGAATTAAGCATCCTGGACGCAACCCCACAAGTGCTGCTGGAGAATTGGGTTTTACTTTTGTAATCACAACCCCTTCTTCTGTAGGTTTATATCCAAGCTGCTTAGCATAATCTTCTGTTAACGCTTCAACCTGTAAGCCTAATTTTTGCACAATCCCATTTTCAGCCATCACATTATCGGAATTAGAACCCAATTTTACAGAGATTTGTTTGGTCTCCTGATTGCGTTTTATCTTTAGTTGGATAGTAGAACCTGGGGACTTGAGAGAAATTTCTGTTTTCAATCCCTCAGAGCTCTTAACAGGTTTGTTGTCATACTCTAAAATAATATCGCCCTGTTTGAGTCCTGCTGTATCAGCAGCAGATCCAGGAACAACTTCAGAAATAAGAGCTCCTTCTGGTTTAGCTAAACCAAAAGCTTTAGCGATATCTGCATCCATTGGTTGTAGAGTAACTCCTAAAAACCCACGCGTAACACTTCCCTTTTCTAAGAGCTGCTGCATAATGTTTTTAGCCATGTTGATCGGAATAGAGAAACTAATCCCCATGTAGCCGCCGCTATTAGAAGCAATGGCTGTATTGATTCCAATCACTTCTCCTTTTGTGTTTAAAAGCGGACCGCCTGAATTGCCGCGATTAATTTGCACTGTGCTCTGAATGAAGTCTTCTAAATCGTTAATATGTAAGTTCTGCCGTCCCTTGGCGCTAATGATCCCTTGGGTAAAAGTGGATTTGAGAAGAAGGGGACTGCCAATCGCAAAGGCTAACTCTCCTATTTTAACAGAATCTGAGTCTCCTAAGGGCAGATAAGGTAACGCTGGTATTTCTTTTGATTCAATCTTTAGAAGGGCAATATCTGTATGTGGATCAGACCCTACTAATACAGCATCTACTTCTTGTCCATCGTGTAGAACAATCGTGATTTTATCACAATTATTCACCACGTGCGCATTTGTCATAATGTGACCATCAGAGCTGCAAAAAAAACCAGACCCTGCATTTTTTTGAGGGGTAGGTTGAGGCATTTGTCCAAAAAATCGATTAAATATTTCACTGTGAAACTCAAAAGGATTCTGCATGCCATAAGATTCATTTGCATTACTTTGCGCTTTTATGGAGATAACAGCAGGATTGGTGCTTTCATAGATGAGATTAAATGCTTGTGATATCTGATCTAAAGTCTGAGTTTCTTTTAGAGTGGGAATATGAATAGAATTTGCACTAAGAAGAACAATGCTTAAAACAAGAAAAATAGGAGAGCGAATAGATGATTTTTTCATAATATAACCCCTGTAAATTGAGCCTATAAATATACACTTCTCTAAATTTTTGTAAATTGAGTATTTAAGGCAGTTCTTGGTCAAACAGTTTCTCTATAGCATCTTTAGCTGCATTGCTTGGGATAGCAAAAGAGAGACCCGTATAGAAGCCTTCTTTATAGCGCCATGTACTTCTATTCACTCCAATTACTTCCCCATCTAAATTGAGAAGAGGTCCTCCGGAGTTGCCTGGGTTAATGTCAAGATTGACTTGTAGGGTATCTGGTTCTTGGAACTTATCTTTTCTTAGACTGCTTATAATTCCAAATGTTACGGTGGATGGCAGACCAAAAGGACTGCCAATGGCTGCAACCCATTCTCCTAGTTCAATAGAATCGGAATCAGCTAAAGCCAAAAAAGGAAGGCCTTCTGCGTCGATTTTAATTAAGGCAATATCAGAAATAGGGTCTGCTCCTACTACGATGCCATCGAATTGTAATTGATTACTTAGTGTAACAGTAATTGCATCTGCACCTTGAATTACATGCTCATTGGTTATAATATATCCATCTTCGGTAATTAAAAATCCTGAGCCGATGTAGGCTTTTTCTTCATTATTTCCCCACAAAGAACTAATCCAACTAGGAGATGGGGTTAGTTTCACTTGGATGAATACAACAGCAGGAGCAGCTGCATTGACAATCTCAGTAAAAAAATTGGCTGTTTTTTTCGTATCTGAGGTTTTATGAGACTTAGAAGGAAAAGGATAAGCTGCATAGCAGTTATTTAAGCAGAAAATGCTTAAAACAAGGAAAAAAAGTACTTGCATAAAGAGCCTATATGCTGATCTTCTTTAATTTATGTTTCCTGTTTTTTTCTTAAAAAGAAACGGCTAAATATACCAATTATATTTTTTATTTTACAGATAAATTTTTATAGATTGTGTCCTTTAGATAGGAAAAACAGGCAGAGGATTTTGCAAACCAACGTTTTCATTGTTGATTACTTCTTGGTTGGCAAAAGAAATAAATATTCCTTGGGTCAGCTTAGGCTTTAATTCTTTTTCCACGATGTATTTTACATCATTGACTGTTGCATGCAGAAGAGATTCTCGGAACTCTTGACGCATTTCTTTTGTTTTTTGACTGCGAAGACATTCATAAGCTATGAGAGCCCTATTTTCTGGTGAAACGGGGGAATCTAAATCTTGGATAATCGTGAGTTTTGCCTCTTCTAATTCTTGTACAGAGATTTTTCCCTTGCAGAGTTGATCTACTGCTTTGTGGAAATACCCTCTAGTGCCATAGATATGAGGATCTCGATAGGAGAGAAAATAAAAATACCCCATTTTGGTGCTAAATGTTGCACTAGCACCATATGCTCCGCCTTGCTCTCGAATCCTTGGGTGTAGAGTCTTATGTTCAAACAAAACCGAAGCAATTGTCAAAGCAGCGGCATAGGGATGAATGTAAGAAATTGTAGAAAATGCTTCTACATTGAATGCAACCTGCGAGGAGATCAAGCGAATTTGAGAAGAAGGTAAAATTAAAGGGGTTTCAAACTGCCAAGGACTTGCTTTAAGAGTGGGCAATTGGTTGAGGTTAAAATAATTTTTGCTTTCTAGTTCTTTTAACATCTCATAAGAACAACTCAATATCAAATGAGGCTCATTAAAAGTAAAAATTTTTTCTTTTAGCGCTTTCAATCGATCAATCACCTTAGGAAGATTGGTTGGTAGATCTTGACAGATAGCTTGCAGGGTTTTGAAGTAACGCAATCCATACCAAGCTTCGTTGATATGCGTAGCTGTGGAAAAACCACTAATGGCTAAATGAGTCGCATAGCGCATTGCCTGTCGATTTAATCGATTGAGCAAAGATGTATAGGTTTGCAAAATGAGCTCTTCGATTCGTTTGATTTCATCTAATCGAGGATATAAAAGCAGATCCTGTATCAAGGCAAATAGTTGCTCTGTTTTGCGATATAAGCACTTTGCTCGTACATTAAAAGAGGGACGTAGTACTTTTGGATCTAAAGTTTGAGGATACAAGGAACAAGAAGTGGTCAGCCCTCCTGTATGAGCCTGCATATATTCTAGATTCTCTCTATAATCTCTATTTCCGCTTCCCAACTCAGATAAAATGGAGGTTAATAAATGTACATAGGGTAGCTCTTCTTCTTCAATTGTGGGTAGATCAAAAAGCAGATCTGCATACAAAATGTGATTAGTAAAGCAGTCGTGATGATAGATGGTTAAGTTTTTTGAGGAAATGATTTGCAGGGGAAAATCGCGGATAGCAGCAGGTACATCGTTTAAAGATATTTTCGGCAGGCAATCTAGAGCTTGCGTTTCTGTTTGCTTTTGATATAGAGCTAGATCTCTTGTTTGCTTTTGCATTTCCTTGATTTGTTCTTTAGATAGCTCTTGGCAGCTTTTTTTGAGTCGCTTTAACTCCTGATTTCTCTCTTCTTCTGCTAAATGAGGGTCTGGTACCATAATCAGCCGAACCCTATGGGGGTTGCTTAGGAAATACTTGTCAATTAATCCAGTTAAATACGTAGGTTGTTTTGTTTTTTTTAATAACTCTTCAAATAAAGAGTGCACCATTAATCCTGATTCAGAAGCACATCCATGTTGTTTAGCTAAAGCTGAGCGCATGAACAAAGAGAGACCGAAAGGAGATTGACCCCCCCCTATCTCTAAACGAGAGAGCTCTAACTGATGAATGGCTGCATCGATGAGATGTTTTGGGATACCTTCTACAACGATCTTCTTTAAAGTACGCATTAAAACTTGCTCTAGTTCATTAGCATCTTTTTCTTCAGTGCCTTTACAAACAAGTAGATAAGGGATTTCGCTCATCTCTAGGCTTATGAAACCATTTGCAGAAATACAGAGCTGTGATTCTAGCAAAGCCCTTTTTAAAAGAGAGGCATCTGTTTCCATGAGGATTATATCTAAAATACTTAACGCCAGTGCATCTTCTTGTTCTGTAATAGGAACTGTTAAAAAACCAAAAGAGATCACTGCTCGACGAGAGGAAGTTTCAGAAGCTTCAATGGGATATCGCATAATAGAGAACTTCGGCATCTCAAAACGCTTTTGTTTACCTAAGTCTGTAGCAGGCGAGCTACTTGCTTGGTTTAACGCTTTTTCTGCGATAAAGTCTAGGTGCTTTTGTAGAGGAAGATTCCCATAAAAGAAAAATAAGCAACGTGCTGGTTGGTAATACAAAGAGTGGAAGGCAATAAGCTGCTCATAGGTCAAATTAGGGATCTCTTCTGGATCTCCTCCTGAATTAAACGCATAAGGAAGATCTGGCAGAAGTTCGGCCATCATAGCATGCCATATACGCGTATCGACAGAAGAGAGGCTTCCTTTCATCTCGTTGTATACAATCCCTTTAATATGCAGCCCTTTTTCTGGTTTTTTAGGATTGATAAACTCTAAACGATGTCCTTCTTGTAGAAAGCTCATTCGTTTTAACTCTGGATGAAATACCGCATCCAAATACACATCCAATAAATTATAAAAATCTTTTTCTACCTGTGATGCTGCAGGGTAACAAGTAAAATCCGCTCCTGTTAAAGCATTCATAAAAGTATTTAAACTTCTTCGTCCCATGGCAAAAAAAGGATCTTTTACTGGGTATTTCGAAGAGCCACATAAGACGGTGTGTTCTAAGATATGCGCTACACCATTTGAGTTATACGGCAGGGTCTTAAAAGAAAGGCAGAATAGATTTTCTGGATCGTCGTTCTCAATATGCATAACAACAGCGCCTGTAGGCACATGCATAAGCTCACGCAAAACACAGTGTAGCTCATCAATAACTACATATTTGGTAACGATAAAATCGCCGTATTTTTCTCCAAGTCGTGTCAAAGTTTTACAAAATGTATACATGAATCCAGCTAATTTTAAGCGCTTAACAATAGATGAGCTGAAGATTTTAGTAAAGGCGATCCATCTTTTGCACATAGAGAAAGATGCATATAAGATGCACTTCTTAAACGTAAAGCTTAAATCAATTAAAAGTAATTATTTTTTAATAAATTAAAACCAAATTAATTGTATTAAAATTGAGTTTAATTCTTGATTTGTAATTTTTATTTAAAATAACATCATAGAAAATCTATCCATTTATTAAAAAAATATTAAGAGGTTTGTACGCTATTTATGTTGAAGTGGTGTCATGCTGTGTATAAAAATCCATCGAAAGTTCCCTCAGTTGTTACTCAATGCAAAGAAAGTCAGTTTGAAGGACATAGTTATCAAATTCTAGATACTTCCTTCCGCGAAGAGGTGAATGTCGTTGCTATGGCCTCTTTTTCTCTGCAAAAAACCAAAGAATCTCGTATGAATCGTCGGCAGATTTGTCATCTCTATCTAGATGGTCCTCAAGTTATTTTAGCAAAGCAAGAGATTAAACAAGAAAATAGGCAATATCAAGCATGGATTAGAAATACAAAAACCGTATTACAAAACATGCAAAAATTGGAATTACACAAGATAAAAGATTACAAAAATGTATGGGAATCTTCTATAGAGAGCTTTGTAAAAGAACTTAACATGAAAAATGTTGGTTTACTAAAAGAATGCAAGAGAAGAACCAAAGAGATTTCATGTTTAGAAGCGCTTCTGGAAGAAATACAAGAAGAAAATGCAGAAATGACTGATACCATAGATGCTTTCAACCAACTAGCAGAAATTTCTGCAGAATCCATCTATAGTTCAACAGAAACCATCGTACCAGAAGCAACCTCTACTAAATATGTTCGTAGAATATCTAAAGAATCAGGCTATTCTAGCGGAGAATCCATCTACAACTCAACAGAAACCATTGTAGGAGAAGAGCCCGAGCCTGTATGCATGCAAGCAAACACGCAGATCACAGAATTAGAAAAAAAGAATGCATTATATAAAGAATGGATTGATTCTTTAGATAAAAAGCTTAGGTCTAATCTAACTTTAAATTTTATAGACCCTTTAAAGACAACTAATGTAAAAATCTTTGAGGATTTAAAGGCTCATTCATTTAGAAATGTGGAGTTAAAACAGAAAAACGAGGAAAAGAAGAAAATACTGCAAGCTTTAAAAGCTCGACTAACAGAAGCAAGAGAAGATAACTTTGCTTTAAGGAAAGTTGAGCGTGCTTTACAAAAAGCAATCTTATGGAAAGATATCCATCAACATCAGTTCTTGAATGAGTTGGATATAGGAGAAGAACATACACATGAAACACAAATAGAGCTTGAAGCTATAGAAAAAAAGATAAACACTTTGCAGGAAAAAGGGACCAAATTAAATGCACTCATAGAAAAATTTACAAAATGCTTAATCCAAACTAAAAAATGTATTTCTATAGTAAAAACTTGATAAAACTCAATGTTTTTTAAACAGACATAAAAGATGTTTAAGCAAGGCAGGGATTTCTCCCTGCTCTTGATTACCAGGTAAGGGACGAAGCTGATTGGTATTCTGTTACACGGGTTTCAAAGAAGTTTTTCTCTTTGCCAAGATCCATCGTTTCGCTCATCCAAGAGAAGGGATTTTCTGAGTGATAGATTGCTTTAAGACCAATTCTCTCTAGTCTACGATCCGCAATATATTGCACGTACTCGAGGAACTTAAGCGAGGTAAGACCAAGAATTCCTCTAGGCAGGCACTCTTGCGCATAAGCGACCTCTAATTCAACAGCCCGCCTAATTTTTTCAATAATCTGATTTTGAAACGCAAAAGTCCAAAGGTCTGGGTTCTCTTCTTTAATTCCATTAATGAGATCGATACCAAAGTTTAAATGAACGGTCTCATCGCGTAAGATGTACTGAAATTGCTCACCAATTCCCTTCATTTTATTTTGGCGATGGAAAGAGAGAATCATGACAAATCCACTATAGAAGAAAATCCCTTCCATAATGATGTAGTAGCCAATCAGGTTTTCCAAAAACTTTTGCGCTCCTTGCGTTGTATCCGTTGAGAAATTAGGATCCAAAACCTCAGCTGTTAACTGCATTTGAAACGCATCTTTATCTTTAATGCTAGTGATTTCATTATACATATTAAACACTAGACCTTGGTCAAGGTTTAAAGATTCACAGATGTAGACAAAGCAATGGGAGTGAATGGCTTCTTCAAATGCCTGACGCAATAAATATTGACGTGCTTCAGGGTTCGTTATATGTTTGAAGATAGCCAGGACGATGTTATTACCAACTAAGCTCTCAGCAGTGCTAAAAAACCCTAGATTGCGCATAATCACCCTGCGTTCATCTGCACTTAAATCTTTAGATTTCCAAAGTTCAATGTCTTTGGCCATAGGAACTTCTGTCGGCATCCAATGATTGGCACAACCATTCAGATAATGTTCCCATGCCCAATGGTATTTAAGAGGCATGAGTTGATTGACATCTACCTGATTGCAGTTAATCAGTTTTTTTTGTGCTACATTAACTCGTTTTCTTGTGTCTGTAGTTTGGTTCATAGTTATGATCTCCTTAAAGAGTTATTGGCAACTTTCACATCCTTCATCCAGATTACAACTCTTGCGCTGCAACGTAATATTGCTTGAGGCGGATTTGTGTTTCATCCATCTAGGCTGCAGCCCTCGCTTATTGATATCTGTCGTCGATTTTTCAACCTGGGTCGCGCCTAAAGAGCGCAGATAATACGTGGTTTTTAATCCTTTTTGCCAAGCAAAGAAGTACATTTGATGCAACTTCTTACCACTTGGTTGGGCCAGATACAGATTTAAAGATTGCCCCATGTCAATCCATTTCTGTCTGCGGCTAGCGCACTCGATGAGCCATTCTGGATCGATTTCAAAGGCAGTTAGGTAGACGTGTTTAATTTCTTGAGGGATACGATCGATTTCTGCAACAGAACCATCGAAGTATTTGAGGTCATCAAGCATTTGTTGATCCCAAATGCCAAGTTCTTTAAGACGATCTATAAGATATACATTAGGAACGGTGAATTCACCGGATAAATTAGATTTAACAAATAGATTTTTATAAGAGGGCTCAATTGACTGAGTAACCGCTGTGATATTGGAAATGGTTGCTGTGGGAGCAATTGCCATAGTATAAGAGTTACGCATACCATGATTTTTAATCGATTCACGTACAGTGTTCCAATTCATACTAGAGGTTTGATCCATATCGAGATTGATCCCACGTTGCTTTTCAAGCAGAGAAATCGTATCTATAGGTAATAATCCTCTGTCCCATTTTGAACCTTTGTAAGAGGAGTAAGGACCTTTTTCACGTGCCAATTCACTAGAGGCTAAAATAGCGTAATAAGAGATCATCTCCATACTTTTATCAGCAAAAGCGATAGCTTCATGGCTTGCATAGCTAATATTTAAGGCATAGAGAGCATCCTGAAACCCCATGATTCCTAAACCAATAGGGCGGTGCCTTAAGTTTGCATGACTTGCTTCTAATGTAGGGTAAAAATTGATATCGATTACATTATCCAGCATGCGTACAGCTGTGCGAATGGTAGCGCTTAATTTCTCTTCATTGATCCCTTGAGGGGTCATATGTTGGATTAAGTTAACGGAGCCTAAGTTACATACAGCGGTTTCATCAGAGGAAGTATTGAGCAAAATCTCTGTGCACAAGTTCGAACTATGCACGACGCCTGTATGATCTTGCGTGGAGCGGATATTAGATGGATCTTTAAAAGTGATCCAAGGATGTCCTGTTTCAAATAACATGCTGAGCATTTTGCGCCAGAGTTGAATCGCTTCCACTTGCTTAAACAGTTTGATTTTTCCAGATGTTGCCATCTGCTCATATTCTCTATATCGATTTTCAAAATCCATCCCGTAAAGATCGTGTAGATCGGGAACGTCACTTGGGCTAAATAAAGTCCACAATCCATTTTCTTTCACTCGTTTCATAAATAGATCAGGAATCCAGTTAGCTGTGTTCATGTCATGAGCACGTCGTCTATCATCACCTGTATTTTTGCGCAGCTCTAGAAAGTCTTCAATATCTAGATGCCATGTTTCTAAATAGGCACACATAGCTCCTTTGCGCTTGCCGCCTTGATTGACAGCAACCGCTGTATCATTGGCCACCTTTAAAAAAGGGATAACCCCTTGACTACACCCATTTGTTCCTTTAATGATGGAGCCTGTTGCTCTAATGTTTGTCCAGTCATTGCCAATTCCTCCCGCCCATTTGGATAGCTGTGCATTATCGGCGATCATTTTAAAAATACAGCCCAGGTCATCTTGTACCGTTAACAGGTAACAAGAGGATAATTGCGAATGAAGCGTTCCTGAGTTAAACAGCGTAGGAGTGCTCGACATAAAGAGAAAGGTAGAAAGGACATTATAGAATTCGATGGCACGTTCATTTTTTTGCTCTTCTTGCATAGCAAGACCCATAGCAATACGCATCCAAAAAATTTGCGGTGTTTCTAACTTGCGTTGTTCATGATGGATAAAGTAGCGATCATATAGAGTTTGTAGTCCAAGATAGGTAAATTGATCATCTCTTTGTAGTTGCATAGCATGACAGAGTAGATCTAGATCGAACTTTAATAAATCAGGATGTAGCCTGCTTAGTTTAATTCCTTCTTTAATATACTTTTTAAAGTAGCTGCGATGGGATGATTCTAAATCAGGATCTGCAGAGCTAATTTCCATGGTTTCTCGGTAGAGGACATCTAATAACAAGCGAGCTGCTACTTTAGAATAAGCGGGTTCAATTTCAATTTTTGTGCGAGCTGCCATAATTTGAGCTAAGTCAACTTCTTTTTCCTTAATTCCCTCATAAAAATTAGAGACCGTGTTTTCTAGGAGCTCATCGGCAGATACCAACTCTTCCAATCCGCGACAGGCTACTTTAATGCGGATAAATAATTGTTTTTCTGTAATTACGCGTTTGTTTAGCTCTTGATCAAGAATCGTAAATTCACGTGTTGTTCTCTCTTCTGGGATAGGATAAGAGAACTTGAGCTCATTTTGTCTGCCAAGTAAAGCTCTATGTAAGATAAAGTGCTTTGCTACACTATAAAAATCGGCTTTCATCAATTGTTGCTCGATTTCATCTTCGATCAAAATAGAACTAAGGATAACTCCTGTTTTAGAAAGGCTCAGTGCTCTGGCAACTACATTCTGCGTGAGCAAATTAATGGCTTCTACCACTTGCTTCGGAGAGAAACCTGTGATTTCCATAGAAGAGCGAAAAGCTTTTTCCAAAGAAGAGGCAATTTTCATAGGATTAAAACGCACCTCTATCCCATCTTCTCTAATAATTTTTAAGCTTTGTACAGAGTCATCGCGCAAGGCTTTATGCTGATCGCGATAAATAATATAATCTCGGGCTACATCATGATGACCTGCTTTCATTAAGCAAACTTCAACCTGATCTTGAATTCCTTCAACCGTTAAAGAAGTTCCTTGGACAGCTAATTTATGCAGATCTGCAATCACTAGGTTAACAATTTGATCGATGGATTGGTGTAAAGAAGGGCTAAGAGGGATTTCTTTATCGACTTTCTTAGTATCGCGAAAAGCACATTCAATAGCTCTTAAGATTCTCTCTCGACGAAAAGGAACAATGCTACCATTGCGTTTAACAACAGTGAAATGCTGTAGGGAAACCTGAGATGAGGAATTACATTCTTGTAATTTTATAGGATCTTCTTGAGTCATTGAACCTTTCATATATTTTTTTGCTCCAAGTGTTTTAGTTTTTTATAAAAGATGGTTTAAGATCTTTGAGTCTGCTCATTATGGCCCATAGATTAACGTTTTCAGCAATTACAGCGAAGTCTAAAAAACAAAAGATCTATACTACATATGGTAGTTTATTTGAATCATACACACCATATATAGTAGCCAAAAGCTACTTGTCTAGTAAAAAATATACTTTTTAAAAAGTTATTTTTATGCTTTTCTAAACAAAGAACTTAAGTGATTAGGGTGCAACAATTCTAAGAAACTGATACGATTTCGTATGTAAGAGACAAGACAAAAAGCAACGTAAATTTTTAAAATTAAAAAGGAGGTTTATGCGAAGGGTTTATCTCATTCCCAATATGATCACAGCTTTTGGTTTAGCTTGTGGGTTATTTGTGATTTTTAAAGTAAATATGGTAGAGCCCGGCTCTGGATTGTTTCAAGTATTACGTATATCGGTGCTTTTATTGTTAGTGGCGGCTTTTGCAGACTTATTAGATGGTGCTGTTGCTCGAGCATTTCGAGCAGAGAGCGAATTTGGGTTTATTTTTGACTCATTAGCAGATGCCATATCTTTTGGAGTAGCGCCTTCTGTTTTGCTTCTCAAAACATTATCATTAGAGCCTGGAACAGGGTTGTCCTTTTTAGCTGTTTTAGGAGCTATGCTCTATTCCATCTGCGGTATTTTACGACTCGTTCGTTTTAATGTAAAAACAGCAGAACCTAAAACCAATGCAGAAGCTTTATCTGCAAAAAAACATTTTACAGGACTTCCCATTCCGGCTGCTGCTTTAGCCGCGGTTTCTCTAAACCTTTTATTTGCTTCCGATTTTTTCCATAACTATTTTCCTCTATCTGAAGAAGCGCATGGGATCACCTTGAGTATTGTCATGATTATTTTAGGGTATTTTATGGTAAGCCGTTGGAAGTTTCCCAGCTCCAAAGCCCTGCATTTTCGAGTCCCTTCTTTTCAGCTGGTTTTTGGGACCGTTATCTCCGCTATTTTTATTTTTTATGGAACGCTTTACTTCTTTCCCATTATGTTAACCATTGTGACATGGAGCTATATTCTTCTGGGGTGGACCTTATCGATTATCCGCTTGATTGCAGGTAGGAAATCAAAAACTTTAGTGGATTTTGAACCCGAGCATGAGGACTAATGAAGGACCTTATCATCATTTTATTCGCTATCATTGGATGGGGCTTTTGGCTATTTGCACTTATGAGTCGAAAAAGACTGGAGATTTCCTTAGCTCTAGCCCAGCAAAAAGCAGAAGAGGCATTTAGCTTGGATCTACAATTAAAAGAAAAAGAGAAAGAGGTTTTTACACTTTTGTTGCAGCAAAAAAGCTCTGAGGAAAGACAGCAAGCCCTACAGCTAGCAGAACAGCATTTTACGCTTCTATTTCAATCTCTATCTTCTCAAGCACTAGAGCATAATAACAAACAATTTCTATCTGTTGCTGAAGCAGAAATTGCTAAATGGCGTATCTCTGCTCAATCAGATTTGGATAGACGCAAGCAGTCAGTAGAAGAAATGCTTGTGCCTTTTAAAGAGACCCTGGTTAAGCTCGATGTAGAGATGCGTAAATATGAAAATGAACGCAAATCTGAGAGAGAAGTTTTTAAAGAGCAGGTGCGTGCTTTAACCGAGAGTGAAAAACAACTTAAAACAGAAACAGCTAATCTTGTACAAGTGTTAAAAAATCCTCAGTCTCGTGGTAGATGGGGAGAGATGCAATTAAAGAGAATCGTTGAATTAGCTGGTATGCTTAACTACTGTGACTTTTATGAGCAAAAATATAAGTCTACAGAAGAGGTGAGCATCAGACCAGATCTTCTCATTCGCTTACCTGGCGGTAAACAAATTATCATTGATGCCAAAGTTCCTTTGGAGGCGTACTTAGAAGCTATGTACAACCCTGATGAAAAGATCAAGGAAGCTAAGTTTCGCGATCATGCACGCCATATAAGAGCTCATGTCAATGCTTTAAGTAAAAAGAGTTATTGGGAGCATTTTCAACCCGCTCCTGAATTCGTTATTTTGTTTTTACCAGCAGAAGCTTTTTTTAGTGCAGCGCTTGAGTACGATCCTTCTTTAATTGAAGTAGGTGCAGAGCAAGGAATCATCATTGCAACGCCAACAACGCTAATCGCGCTTTTGCGTACAGTGTTTTACGGTTGGAGACAGGAAAACTTATCCAAACAATCAGAGAAAGTAAGAGAGCTAGGTCAAGAGCTATATAAAAGATTGCTTGATATGACAGGACATTGGTCTAGAATGGGTAAAAGTTTAGCTCAAGCGGTTGAATCCTATAACAAAGCAGTGGGATCTTTAGAGACTCGCGTTTTAGTAACAGCACGCAAATTTAAGGATTTGCAATTGCTCTCTGAAGAGATGGATTTAGAACCGTTATCGGAAATTGATAAAAAACCACGAGACTTGCAGATCGCTGAACTTGCAACTCCCAAGGATTAGGCTCTTAGAGCTTGTTCTCTTTCTAATTGATCTGTAGCCAAAATGGATTCTAGAGAAACATCCTGAAAATTTAGAGTTTGTAATTTTTCATCAATGCTGTTCCAACTTTTTGTTTAAGAAACGGTTTACTAAAACTTCATTAGTAGCATTCATATAACGATGAGGTCATTTTCTCTGAAGCCAGAGAGTAATTTTAGATATCAAATTGTTTATTCCTTTGCAGATAA
>PSRO01000075.1 GCA_003176115.1 Chlamydiota bacterium
CTCCAACCAGAGTAGTTCGTTCTCAGAAGAATCATATTTTTGCAGCAATTATTGCTTATTGCAAACTTGAGTTTCTCAAAATAAAAACTTCGCTCAACCATTTTGCTTTGCAATATAAATTCATCCTTAAAGCAAATCCGATGACTTTTAATGAATTAAAAAATTTACGAGAGAGGGTTGGCCTTGCGTAACATGAGTTACTTATAATGAAAAAGATAAAATAAGATATGGCCCTTTACTAAAAGGACCAAAGAACTGTAAGTTTTTACAGAGAGACTCTAAGAATTAGAACCCAAATGGGAGAGGACTTGATTCACTGGATAGCTGTTGATAGCCATCTGCACAAGCAGCTTTGATTAAATCTTGTAATCCTTCAGGATCATTGGGATCTAAACATTCGGGTTTAATTTTTATTTCTAGCAGCTCTTTTTCTCCATTTAGCACAACTGTAACGAGCTCAGCCGAGCTTTTACCTGTTACTTTTTTGTTCTGTAATTCATTGCGCATTGTTTCGAGTTGCTGCTCCATAAACTTTGCTTGTTTTTTTGCTTTTGAATAACCACTGCCCATATAAATTATGACTCCTTTTTAATTACAGCTTCTAATTCTACAGCAGCAAACCGCAATAAGGTATCATATCGACTTTGATGTGTAGAAGGAGATGCGGGGGTAGATTTTGGCTCTTGACTAGGGGAAGATAAGGGTTTTATATTCTCTATTGGTTTAATTACCGGGTCTAGCGGCTTGGGAGAAGGAATAACTGGTATAGATAACTTAGACTCTAATTGGATAAGGCGTTGTACAAGTGCAGAAGAATGAATACGGTATTTAGAGCGAATGATGTATAATAAGATGGTTTCAACTAAGATTTGTTTTACAGAGATTTTACTGATCATTTGCTGCCAATGAATCAGATAATCTAAAATATCTAAACATTGCTCTAAAGTATAGTAAGCAGCAGATGTTTTGTAATTATTATGCTGATTTCCAAATAAACAAATAGGAAAACGATCTAGCTTATATTGGATTAAATTGCGGTAATGTTGGGTGAGTTGATTGATGAAATAATAGAGGTCTTTACCGCTTGAAAAGAGGTCATGAGATAGCTCAAAAGCAATTTTAAGATCGTAGTCTTCTACGGCCTTATCTAACTTAAAAAAGAGAGATTTATCAATCAAAGCAAAAGCAGAAAGGGCATTTTTTACAGTAATGCAAGAGTTGTCAAAACAGATGAGTTGATCAAGTAAAGATTCTGCATCGCGTAGAGATCCATCAGATAGCTCAGAAATCAGAAAGAGAGTTTCTTCTTCGCAGGAAATTTCTAGTTTTTCTAAAATTTGGCTTAGCTTTTCAATAATTAATTGAGGAGAGATACGATTAAGATCAAACCTCTGGCAGCGGCTAATAATAGTTGGTAAAACTTTATGCGGCTCTGTGGTAGCAAAGAGGAATTTAACAGTAGGAGGAGGTTCTTCAAGAGGCTTAAGAAGAGCATTAAAAGCTTCTTTTGTCAGCATATGTACTTCATCAATAATATATATTTTATATTTACCATGAGTTGGTGCATAACCAATTGTCTCGTTAATTTGACGGATATCGTCAATGCCTCTATGGGAGGCTCCATCAATTTCCAACACATCCAAGGAGCAATTGTTTAAGATATCTAAGCAAGAACTACACTGATTACAAGGCTCAGATTCTGTATTGAGGTTGTGACAGTTCAATGCTTTTGCTAAAATCCGTAAAAGAGAGGTCTTTCCTGTACCTCGTAATCCACAAAAAAGATATGCGTGGGCCAATCTTGAATGATAGAGAGCATTTTTTAAGGTGGTGACAATTGCATCTTGCCCAAGTACATCAGCAAAAAGCTGCGGTCGATATTTTCTATAAGAAATATTCACTAAGCCCTCTAGTTAGAATAACACTTTTATTATCATACAAAAAAAGCACTTAGAAGACAAAGAGATCGTTAAAGAATTGAGGGAATATGTGAAAATAATTTTTACCTATAGAAAAGATAGTTATTAATTGCTAAGAATCTGTTATAATGGAAAGATAAGTCCAAAGGGAGTTTTCAACGCTTAAATCCCTTATGCAAGAAGCAGAAATTGAAGAAAACCCATTAGATTCACGTGGATGGCGAAAGTGGTTTAAAGGCCACGACTTTGCCAAACGTTTTGTCCTATTTTTACTCTTACTCATTTCTTTGACTTTTTTCATTAATAATCGAGAAGTTTTAATTGATTTACCTGAAGTTGGTAGTCTAGCTCCCCGCTATATAAGCGCCCAAATCGCTTTTGATTTTCCAGATCTTGAAGCCACAAGAATGCTAAAGCAAGAGGCTGTAAGAGATATTGGCTCTTTCTATCGTATAGATGAAAATCAAATCCGCAGCTATCGTAAAGAACTAGAACTTTCTTTAATTCAAAATCCAAATTGGCGTTCTAAATTAAATAAAAGCACTTTTGAAAATCTTTATACCGTTTTAGATCGACTAGAAGAGATTTTAATTCAGGCACATTTTACCGACCAGCGTACCTTAAATAAAATGCATGGGCTTGATATCCCCACTAAAGGAATTTCTGTTTTCTCTCTAACTAAAGAAAATATAGAAGAGAAGCGGCTTCTGCCTGAGCGATTTTGGCAGAAACTACAAGAGAGATTAAAGGAGATCGGCCATTTAAATGCAGAAGCAATTGATTTTATTCTTGCACAATTTTCTAAACAGTTTTGGCTTTTTCAAGAAGATCTTTCTTTAGAGCGTAGCATCAAACATAGTATTCAAGATCGAGTTGCTCCGCGCTATACCCACATTGATCCGGGAAGTCAAATTATTAAGGTAGGCGAAAGAGTTTCTCAGCGCCACCTAATAATGTTAAAGTCTATGAAGCATGCGTTAGCAGAATCTCGAGATCTATGGGCTTTTAAGACGTTATTAAGCAGCTTTTTGGTAGCACTTTCTTTATTGATTTCCGTTATTGCATTCTTAAATATTTTCTATCACGATGTTTTGCAATCCATACGTAAATTAGCTCTTTTGGTGTTAATTTTTATTATGACTTTAATTTTTGCTTCTTTAGTGGAGCATTTGCTGCTATCTGAAGAAAACCATTTAATTGAAGTTGCTCGCATCCCCATTTTAGTCCCTTTTACCTCTATATTAATGTGTATTTTGTTCGAAACCCAACTAGCCTTAATCATTTCCTTATTTGTTTTATTTTTATTTTCAACTGTTCTAGCAGTAAATTATGTTCCTTTTGTTTTAATCAATTTCATTGCGGTACTTACCACTGTCTTATTTACGCATAACTTACATAAGAGAAAGCAGATATTTTCTATTTTTGGCAAAGTTTGGTTATCTATTCTTTTGCCTATACTTGGTTTGAATTTAGCTAAACATGCCTTATGGGGGTTTAATTTAATTTCAGATGTAATGAGCTGTTTTGTATTTTTATGTGCAATTGCTATTCTTACTGTTGCTCTATTACCTATTTTAGAAAGCTTATTCCATGTAACAACAGACATGAGTCTAATGGAGTATATGGATCCTAACCATGAATTATTACATCGCTTGAGTTTAGAAGCTCCAGGGACATATCAGCACTGTTTAGTTGTAGGGCATTTGGCAGAAGCTGGAGCTAGATCCATTGGTGCTAATGGACTTTTTTGCAGGGTGGCTACTCTATATCATGATATCGGGAAATTGTTTAACCCTCATTATTTTACAGAAAATCAATTGGGAGGGTTTAATATCCATCAACTACTTACTCCTATGGAATCAACGCAAGTAATTATTGCTCATGTTCCAGAAGGGGAAGCGTTAGCTCGTAAACACCATCTTCCTCAAGGATTTATCGATATCATTCGAGAGCATCACGGGACAACGATGGTTTACTATTTTTATTGTAAGCAAATGGAGCAAATGGATAGTGATGCCAATAAAGTGAATGAAAAGCTTTTTCGTTACCCAGGTCCTAAACCGCGTAGCAGAGAATCAGCAATCATAATGATTGCTGATACGATAGAAGCGGCTTCTCGTTGTATGGAAGAGTTTACAGAAGAATCTATTACCGATATGATTGATAAGTTGATAGATGAAAAAGCTGAGGATGGGCAATTTAATGAAGCTCAATTAACATTTGAAGAATTAGGAAAAGTAAAGAAAGCAATCGTTAAATCTTTAATTGTTACACGTCATCTACGTATTAAATACCCCTCTAGAAGCAAAACCTAGTATCTTAGCTCTTACTATGGAACCAATCTGCAAATCGACATTTGTTTATTTACGGCTTTTTTTTAAATTAAGGACTAGATTTCCTGTTTACTAATTAACGACTTTTTTTTACTTTAGAATGAAAACCGTTTTAAGATAAGGAAGAATCTATTAAAAAATATCTAGTGCTATTAGGTAGAGCGTTTTACTCCGCCCTTTTTATTTTTGCTTCTTTTGGACATTTCACAGATAAAACTATAAACTTTGCTGCGAGTCAAGGTGTATTATTCTCGAATATACTTGTGCCTTTCTCAGGATTATTAGCTCTTATAGGAGGATTAAGTATCCTTTTAGGTTATAAAGCGCGTTATGGAGCTTGGTTACTAGTGATCTTTTTAGTTCCTATTACTTATATGATGCATAAGTTTTGGGTGATTTCAAATCCCATGATGCATGATATGCAGCAAGCGATGTTCATGAAAAATACCGCTCTATTAGGTGCTGCTTTAATCATTACGCATTTTGGATCAGGGCCTTGGAGTTTAAAGAAATAAGGTTTAGCTTTTTTTATACCTTTTACTTAGAGATCTTTGTAGGAAAGGTAGTAGAAATCTTTTAGGAATGAAATGGCTCAAGAAAATCATCAAACGATACCTTAGGTCGATGATTTGCACTCTTTTTCCTTGTCTTATTTGTTTAAGGATCAAGCATACTACTTTTTTACAAGATAGGATAAGATGATCTGGTTTTTGAGGAAAATTCCGAGAGGCTTTTTTACGAAAGTCGGTTGCTATTTGTCCAGGGCAGACAGTAAGCACACGAATATGATACGCAGATAGCTCTATGTCTAGGGCTTCTGAAAAATGGTAGACAAATGCCTTACTAGCTGCGTATACAGAAAAATTAGGGTAGGAAAAAAAAGCAGCAGCGGATGAAATATTTAAGATTAATCCTGGCTTTTTTGCTTTTTTTAGCGCTGAAGCTGCTTCCATAGAACATTCCATAACAGCCTGTATATTTACTTGGAGCATTTCCTGCGATAGTTTTAAAGGTTGTTCCACAACAGAGCCATATAAACCAAACCCTGCATTATTAATCACAAGATCAGGACAGAGCTCTTGAATCAGTGTGCCAAGAGAAGCTCTTTGATTGGTTTGACTCAAATCCACTTGCACAATTCGAATTGGTGTTTGTATTTCTTTAGCAAGAAGTTGTAATTTTTGGATGTCTCTACCAACTGCAATTAAAGAGATATTTTTTTGAGCTAATGCATGGCATAAAGCTTTTCCTAATCCAGATGTGGCTCCAGTGATTAGAGCTAAATCATAATTCATACGATACATTGCTTAAAGCTGGCTAGTAAAGCATTTAAATGGGTTTGGCATCGATCAATTCCTTGTTCTAATGAAGAATAAGAGTCTAAATGAGTAGATAGATATATTTTTATTTTAGGCTCTGTTCCTGAGGGGCGTATAATTAAGCGACTCTGATCTTTTAATCCAAATACTAATACATTAGAATAGGGCAGCTCTAAAGATTGTTCTTTCTTAGGCTCTAAGATAAAACGTATTCTTTTTTGATAGTCCTCTATGTAGAGGACATCTATTCCAGCAATTGCCTTAAGTGGATTTTGTCTTAAGTGCTGCATCATTTTCTCCATCTTTTCCATTCCTTCCTTCCCTGGCGTAAAGCCCATAGAAAATTGCTTTTCTTGAAAAAGACCATATGTTTGATAAATCTTTTCTAAACGATCTTGAAGGGTTTGGTTCTGCCTTTTTGCATATAGTGCAATTTCTGCAATTAAACAAGACATAACAATAGCGTCTTTGTCTCTTGCGTGAGTACCGATTAAATAGCCATAGGATTCTTCAGCCCCAAATAGGAAATGATAGCCTTCTTGAGATTGCTCCCATGTATGAATCAGTTCACCAATATATTTAAAACCAGTAAGAACTTCTCTATAGGCAATGTTATACCGCTTTGCAATGCTTTTTAAGAGCTGCGTTGAAACAATGGTTGTAACAATCGCTGCTCTGGCTGGCATTTTATGCTCTAAACTCAACACTTCGGATAGATAGTCTGCGCAAATAGCTGCTACTTGATTACCATCAAGTAAGATAGGTTTATTATGGTGTAAAACCGCAATGCCGATCCGATCTGCATCGGGATCTGTTGCAATTAAGAGATCAGATTTAGTATCTAGCATATATTTTAAACCCATGGTAAATGTTTCTTTATACTCAGGGTTTGGGAAAGCAACAGTGGGGAAAGATCCGTCGGGTTGACACTGCTGTTTGACTAAATAGATTTGATCAAATCCCCACTGGGTTAAAGCTTGAGGCACGATAGTGCTACCCGTACCGTGCAGGCTTGTATAGGTAATCTTCAAATCTTTACCTGTTTGATGATCTTGCTCGGGAAAAATCTGTAGAGGAGCTATTGCTTGTAAATAGGGCTGGTCTAAAGAATTTCCGATTTGTTGGATAATTGGATTAGAAAGATTGCTTAAATGAATTTGTGAAGGTTGGGTTATTTTTTCTACTTCTTGCATGATGCCTATATCATGTGGAGATACAACTTGACCGCCATCGCTCCAATAAACTTTATACCCGTTGTATTGAGCAGGATTGTGAGAGGCGGTAATCATAATAGCAGTGTCTGCTTGCATAAAACGACAAGCAAATGAGATATAGGGAGTTGGTCTTAGTTCATTGATTAAAAAGACTTGAATTTGATTAGCAGCAAGTACTTTTGCGGCTTCTTCTGCAAATTCTTTAGAATGATGTCGGCTATCAAATCCAATGACAACTTTTCCTGTTTTTTTTTGTTGATTTAGGTAATTTGCTAGACCTTGGGTAGCTCTTTGAATGGTATAGATATTTAGACGGTTAGTTCCTACCCCCATTAGTCCTCGCATACCTCCTGTTCCAAAAGAAAGATCGCAGAAAAAAGCATCGATGAGCTCTTGCGGTTTCTGCATGAGCAAACGTACTTGATTTTGCGTGTCAGGATCAAAAGGGCTATTTAGCCAAGCCTCAGCACGTTTTTGAATATCTGCCGGAATTGCCATACATCACCCTTTTTTAAGAGTCTAATTGTTTTTCTATTTCTCCAAAAGAGATCAAAGGTGCATCAGCATGATTTATTCCTTCACAGCGTATGGCCTCTTCTTCCCAATCTTTTTTTGTTTTTAAATTTTCTGGCCACCAAGGAAATTTGCGGCATTGTTTAGGTCTAGTAGAATAAATCTGGCAATTCCTATCTTTTAAAAACACACAGTCGTAACTACGGTAATCTTCTAAAAGCGATAGTCTTCCTGCCACTTTACGAGTATATTTTTTTATGCACTCCTCAAAACCTATCTGTAAAAATTGTGCAATCTCTTTTATTTCGCTATCACTTACCCATACATATCCAGGAGACCCTGTACAACATTTACCGCATCCTGTACAACTAAAACGCAGACCTTCTTTATACCATTTTTCAGACATTGTTAACCTTAAAGTAAGAGCGGGAAACAGGTTTCCATTTGTGGTTAATTATTTTAAAACTCTCAACCCAAAATTTCTTTTCCTGCAGTTCAATCAAGTTCCAAGAACCGGTTTTTTTTTCTACAATAGATCCACTATCTAGGATGATAGGTAAACCGCTGTGTCTAAGATCTGCAATACAATGGCGATGGGTATGCCCATGTAGATATAAATTAACTTGAGGAAATTCCTTAATGAGATCACATAAAGCCTCTGAGCGCTTAAGACCTTTTTCAGGAGCTTCATTACAAATTAGAGGGAAATGATTCAAAATCAATATATTATGATCTTCTGCTATTTGCTTTAAAGCGTGCTTTAGCTTCTCTTCTAGACCTGCTGAAAAAAAACCATAACACGCAAGAGGGGGTGTAGCTATGGCGGTGTCTAGAACAATAGCAGACCATTTGTTGCCTATTTCAACGATTGTTAGACCATCGTCTCTTAAATTGCATGTAGATTCAGAAAAGCAAGATGGGAAAAAATGGTAATAGGCTTTATGAGCAAAAGCGGTTTTTGTATATTGATCGTGATTACCCGGAAGAAGTACTACTACAAGGCCTTGCTCCTCTAGTTTTTGCATAAAAGCCTGTGCCATTAAAAATTCTTTTTCATCAGAGGTAGTGGTTAGATCTCCTGTAATCAGCACTTTAGAAACACCTAACTGTGTAAAAAGTAAGGGAAGTGTTTGTATGTTTTCAAAACAAAATTGGGAGCGTCTACGTAGATAAAAATTGGCGTTTCCTATCCATCTCTTAGAAAAAAATTGATGGATTTTCCAAGAGGGTTTTGCAAAATGTAGATCTGAAATATGAGCGCAGCGAATCATTTATAACCTGAAAGTACTTTAGTCATTAGATTAGCCGATCTGAGAATTCTTCTCTATAAAACTAAAAATACAGATGAGCAAAATGTAGGTTTTTTATCCAGAAGTTAAGAAGAAGCAAATAAGACTTCAGACTGTACATTTAGATATTTTAAGAGCTATGAAGCTATACAGATATTTCTCTAGATTAATCTTGATTTCTGATTGTAATTTATAAATTTTTTTGCTACTCACTAATTTTTAATAAATTTAGGAATTAACTCACTCATGTTACGCACAGAAGCATTTTGAAAAAAGCAAAAACCCAAGAATAATTTTTCTGTAACTGAAGAAAAAGCTTGGCTAAAGATCTTCTTTTTTATGAACTTAAAACAAGAAAAGAGAGAAGGAAGTTGTCCATGACTAAGGATCAGCTGGCTTTTAATGAATTAAAAACTCTACGAGAGAAGGTTGGCTTTGCATAACATGAGTTCGTTCATTATTTTCAGCAATAATCCTTAGTATGTAAGATTTCTGGTAAAGACTGAAAGTCTTGGGTGGTCATGACACATACTCATATCGAATATACGGCAAATTTCTTCTAAGAAACCCTTTCTAGCAAAGATCTATGGATGTGTTCTTTAAAACCTTCTAGGATAATTTTATTTTATGGGTTTTCTACAAATTGCTCAATTAGCAAGAAGCACATTGATATTTTTGTTTTCCTGTGTGGATAGATATTTTTTTATGGTATGCGAACAGTAGTTAGGGCAAGAGACTTTCATTTTTCTATTTCTTGCAAACAAAATTTCTTAAAGAGCGTTTTAATTTTGCATTAACAAAGTAAAAAAATTTGACTTTTTATATTTCAGTGTACCATCCTTTTATCTCTTGGTTCTTTTAAGACTAAGATCAAACGCTTTCTTATTTAAAAATGCAACTGTATGAGGAATATTGAGATGGAAAAACCAAAGGAAATCCCAGAAACATTTTCTGTGGGGCAAGCATTCAATCTTAATATATTTTTTCTTCTCGGTATTTGGCCTTTAGTAGAACCCAAAGTGGTAGAGGAAGAACAAAAGCTAGGACTTTATTCTTTTTTCTTTATAGATATTTGCTCTACTTATGATTGCCATGCTGAATGGAATGAAGCGATACGTCTTGTTCTGCATATTTCCAAAGAAGAGCAAAGAACCCTGCAACTGTTCTTATCTGATATTTTTTCTTGTATCATAGAATTTTGCAGAATTTTTAATGAGCGTTGTAATTTTAAGATTGCATATACGGTCGATCTACTAGAATCCATGAGAAAGAATCCTAAAAATCATGCAAGAGAGTGGGCCATCTGGCAAGAAGTGGTTACAAGGATCTCAGACAAGTATATGAACAGGGAAGATGATTTTAATTGGGCAGATACACTTTCTCCATGGAAAATGGAATAAATTTATCTTATTAAAACAGGAAAACTTCTATGACATCTCCTCTTTCTTTTCTTAGAGATGCATCTCATCCAACAAACACCTCTTTTTCTTCCCAACAAAAGTTATCAAACCAATCTCAAAAACGCATTTCTCTATTTAGAGGAATGCTTCCTATCTGCAATGAAACCATTGATTACCAAAACAATCGTTCTAGATTATGGACTCTAAAAAATGAGATGCTCCTAGGTACAGTCTCTCATTTTAATGGAGAGATCACATACATTCCCTCCGATAAAATTATCAATTCCTGTACTAGTAAGCCCGTTTCTCTGAAAAATCTCAAAAGTTTGCAAGATTTGCAAATAGATTTAGCTTATGTTTCCGAGCAAAAAAACTTGTTATTTTTCCCCATTTAAAAGCAGCTGGAAAAGACGATCAAATAGCACAAGTAGCTGCCAAATCCCTCAATCCAAAACCTCCAGTTTCATGGGTTGTTCCTACATTTGTAGAGAAACCAGGACAGCGTTTGCATATATTCAGGAAGGCTGATGGACACTTTTCTGAAGACACTCCAGAAAACAGAGCGTACATTCGTGCAGCTGTTTCTGATCCAGCTAATAAAGAAGCTGTAAATAACCATGGAGTAGAGCTGTATTCTAAGATCATGCCAGATGGATATCGAGCTTGGGCACATGTTAAAAATGGATTTATTACTAATGGAGGACGTGATAAACCGTGGAGAAAATGGGTGGCTGATTCTGATAATTCTGTTGGAGGCAAAGTAAAATCAAGAAACCTCTATACCTACGATACATTCGTTTTCCAAGAACGAGTACAAGCCGATCGTCTAACAGAGGTTTACAACAAATCGATAATAAAAAATCCTTGGATACCGCATCCTACGGAATCAAAAAGCGCTGCTCGAGATGTAGGAGAAATACATCATCAAGCTCATGTCATTACAGGTATTCAAGCTCAGAAAAAGGAAGTAGACCTACTTAATAAACACTTTGATTCTTCCCTATTGGAAATGATTGAAAATTCTTCAACAAAAGAAAAAGAGTCATGGTGTTTTTTGATGTAAATCTAGCAATCTGCTCTGGATTCTTTTAAGACTAAAATCAAATGCTTTCTTATGAAAAGTGCAACTGTATGTGGAATATTACGGAAACACCTTCAAAGCAAATACCAAAAACATTGGAAACAATATAGCCCCTGCTGGTAAAGGATCCAGAAGAACAAGTTATATTGAAAGATTTAACTGTACGGAAAAGGTTCGAGATTAGTTCAAAAAACGTGATTTTTTTTAAGAAAATAGCTAATCATGTTGGTATAATTGAAATATTTACTTGTATCTATAATTTAAAAAATCACTACCTGTTTAGGATCACATAAAAAAAGTACTTTAAATTATTGGGATTTAGGGATAAACCTTGATAATAGAAATTCTAGAAGGTTTTAAGAAAAGGGATCTTATTTTTTTTTAACTCCATTGCGATTTAAAATCTTTTGTTGGGCAAGATTTTGTTTGATAGTTGTTTTTATCCAACGAACACCTTCAACATGAGTATGTGCTGGTTGGGCATCGGTTGTCGTAATGCCAATTCCTGGTGTCGTGCGTTTAGAATTCTTGGTATTATGCCTGGCCTTCTTGATTTTCATGTGACTTGTAAAAGAATCCACTAACTCTTTTCTTTTTTGCATAATTTTTTTAGGAGTTTTTACAGGGGTGGCTTCTTGAGTGACAGGGATTTTTTGAGCAGAGCGTATTTCTTTTCTTTGTTTTTTACGATTTTTTAAGGAGAGTTGGTCTTTCATATCAACCTTGAATTCATCTATTGCTCTTAAATGCTTATTTTATTTTTTCATGTATTTATTTTCAATTTATAACCAATTTTTTTTATAAAAAACTAACCTAGGTCTTAAGAAACCTAGGCTAGGTACATCTTTTTATTCCTTTTCAGGAGCATTACCAATTAAAACTTCTGAGAAAAGAATAAGGATGGCTGTTGATACCGCATATTAGAGCTCTTTCAAAACCCATTAAATAACTCCAAATTATAGATTCCAGAGATTAGATTAAATCGCAGACCAAATCTTTTTCTTCTATTTCTATAGCGATCAGCTAAAATCTTGAACCGTTTGAGTAAAC
>PSRO01000064.1 GCA_003176115.1 Chlamydiota bacterium
GTTAAAGAAAATTAAAATTTTAAAAAAGATTCATGCTTAGCTATAAAAATTAGAAACGCGGCATCGCACGCAAAAATACTACTTTATGCTTTGAAAAATGCAATGATAAAAAAGAGGGAAAATAAGTGGATATCTGCAAACTACTATGAAAGCAAAAAGGCATTCAAAAACTTGCAAGAAGAGATCAAATTTGTTTAGTTTCTTTATTTAGAAGAGCCAAGGATCAAAAAGGAGCTCAGATTAAGCCCCTTTTACTTCTTAAAACTACTTAACGTCTAAAACAAAATAGGAAGGAAAAGCAAAGTTGTTATTAGGGCGTGGTGTAACAATAAGAGAAACTCTTTTGCCTACTAAGTCCTGTAAATTGATAACGGTGCTATATACATAGGCAAGGGGAATGTCTTTATCACGTAGGATAAAATCGCCGGGTTTGTTTTTAACAGCAGAGTTATAAGCCTCAACAATTCCGGAAATGACATTAGCCGTTACTTGTTGCTCTTGATAGTAATCTTGCATGTTCTTGTTGTAGTTCATATTGGTCCAAGTTAAGAAAAGAGCTTCTTCTACATGCTCCCACATCTTCATCTTATCGGTTTGGTTGATGCAAACCGTATTGTCTGCATCGGCTCTACCATCTTCTATATCAGAAAAAGTATCTTGAGTTTGCAGAGCTTCTAAATATTGAATTTTTTTGTGCAGATATTTCTCTTGAAAATCCACTAAAGCATCTTTAGCTTGCTCAGAAACAGCAGCAACATCTTTATATTCACGGATTAATTCATTGTAAGCGTCTACTCGTTTTGTGAAATCGATTTCATCTACGTTTTTATGCAGATCTGATTTTGCGAGTAAATTGACTGAAGCTAGTTTTTGTTCTGCTGTAGCAACACGCATATCGAATTGCTCTTTTACTTCAGGACCGCCTATGTATTCTATATATTGCTTTGCAACATAAAACCGTACTTGTGGTGGACAATCAATTTCAAACCATTTTTGATCCTTAGAAGAAATTAAGGGATTGTTTATAGCATAGCCATGATCAAAGAAACCGGCACTAGGAGCATCAACACTTGGTTCTAAGCGAATATTGACGCGATTTCCTTCTATAAAGTTATCCAATACATATTTACGGGAGACATATACTTTGAAATCCTTTTGAGGGGAGACCACCCAAAAATCTCCTTTTTCTCCAACAATGGATAAAAGCTCATCTTCCTGCATTTCTACAACTACATCACCTTCTAAATGGGGACTTAACCGTAATCTGACTTTTCTCCCTCTTACTTTACCAGTAAAAGGTTCAAATGATTCTTGCTGTGTTGAAAGGGAAATTGATTGAGCTTCAGAATTTTGAACAGCTGGTGAATCATTAAATACATCTTCTTGTGCAAATCCATCTGCAAAAAGTACATGGAAGGAAAAAACGCACAAGGATGCGCAAAAAAACTTAAAAGACTTAGACATGCTACTACATTCCTCCTGATCATAATAATCTAGTCGTCATTCTAGGAAGAATTGGTTTTTCCTACCACAAATTTATCGAGTATGACAAAACATTTACAAGAAAATATATGATTTAACCTTATTTAATCCTTAAGATAAATAGTAATAGAAGAAAAAAAGTTAAACAATATCCGCACTCAATACTGCATGAATATGTGTACAACGCATTTCTCCGCAAGTGCACCCAATGGGTTCGCCAATATACACGCTATATTTTTCATTTGCATCAAAAGGATTTGTCACAGCAAATAACTTATCACCTGTCTGCTCAATATCCCAAGTTTTGAACTTTAAATCTTTATCAGACACCTCTTCTTCAACCTCTTCTGCTTTATTTTGAGCAAAACGACTGATTTGACAATAAGGGCAGTTGCAATGAGGATGTTCAGGTTTAACAAGCAAGCCATTCAGCATAGAGCCATCATCTAAAGATTTTAAAAAGGAAAAAATATGTTCTAAAATATCCTTAGAAAGAAGAGGGGCCTCTGTCAATTGAGAATTGTGCTGCAGAAGCAAGTCTACTCCGGGTAATATTCCTTTAAATGAAGCACTCAAGGTTTTTAAAAAGGTTGTGAAGTTCTGAAGAGATTCAGGGTCTTCAGCTAATTCAGAAGTATTGATGAGCTCCATCCCAGGAATAATTCCTAGTACTCCTTTTGGTAAGGTCGGTTTCTCTTTATTGGATAAGGATTGTTCTTGCTCTAGGTATTGAGAATGCATGGAAAAAATCGCTTCTAGAACACAAGAGGTTAAGTTGGGAATTTGTACACAAGTTCCATTGAGAAGAGCAATACTAAGAACAGGCTTATTCTGCTGATTATCAACATATAAAGCTGCTACATTTTTCCAGGAGGTGGATATATAAGGGGGTATATTTAGCATTTTCTGATTAATTTTCATAAATTTCTCCTTCAAGTACAAAATCCATTATAAATGATCCTCAAGTTCAGCGTCAAGAATTTAGCACTCGAAATAGCCGATTGCTGAAATTACTTCTCAAATAGTTAATAATAAAATGCTTAAAATTTAGTTAAAAAATTAGGTTGAGTCTAGTAAAAGAGCACGCTATGCTGCACTTAACCTGAACTAAAGGAGAAATCAAGTGGTTCGTAAGACATTTATCATAGATACTAATATTCTTTTACATGATCCTGATGCCATTATTAAATTTCATAATAATGATGTCGTCATCCCTCTTGCTGTTCTAGAAGAGCTAGATGGAATGAAAAGGTTTTCGGATGAGTTGGGAAAAAATGCTCGTCATGTTTTACGTTATATCGATGGGCTAAAAAATGCTCATCCAGGTCAACTGGCTCAAGGTGTATCTATTGAAAATGATATTGTAGTAAAAGTGCAAATGGATACGAAGTCTCTAGATCGAGGGGTCTTTCCTTTTTCTTTAGACCGCAGTGCTCATAAAATTGTTTTCAGTGCTTTTAAGTTAAAAGAACAGGGGATTCCGGTTTCCATTATTTCTAAAGACTTTATTGTGCGCGTCAAAGCAGAAGCTGTAGGGATAGAATCACAGGATTATATTAACTTAAGATTTTCTTACGAGAACATCTATAAAGGGTATCGAAAGTTAGATATGAGCAAGAAAGATCTAGATGTATTCTATAAAGATGGGATTCTACCCATTGATTTGCCTGATTTATATCCTAATGAATATTGTTTGATTAGCTCAAAAGAGCAGTCATCTGCTGTATGCAAATACAACTCCAAAAAAAAACAGCTAGAACCCCTATTAAAACTGCCAAAAGATATCTGGGGTGTTCATCCTCTGAATGTAGAACAAAAGTGTGCTTTAGATTTGCTTCTACGTGATGATATCAAATTAGTAACCCTTATGGGACCTGCAGGGACAGGAAAAACCCTTTTAGCTTTAGCTGTGGGTTTAAAAAAAGTTTTTGATAATGGAAATCATAAAAAAATTCTCGTGAGTAGGCCCATTGTACCTTTAGGAAAAGATATTGGATATCTTCCAGGTAGCAAAGAAGAGAAACTCTATCACTGGATGCAGCCTATTTACGATAACTTAGAATTTTTATGCGAGTCAACAGGTTCAGCTAATTCTACTGAAACGCAAAAATGGATTATAGAAAGTAAAAAAATTGAAATGGAAGCGGTAACATATATTCGTGGCCGCACGCTCCCCAATATGTATATCATCATTGATGAAGCACAAAATCTAACGCCGCATGAGGTAAAAACCATCATCTCTCGGGCAGGCCAAGGAACAAAGGTGGTTTTAACCGGGGATCCTACTCAGATAGATAACCCTTACTTAGATAAAGACTCCAACGCTTTGACGTATACAGTAGGCAGGTTCAAGGAACACCCTATCTATGGTCACATTTTCTTGGATCGCACAGAGCGCTCTGAGTTAGCTGCTTTGGCTACAGAGGTTTTATAAGCTTAAATGAGCGATGTAATTGAGGTGTTAGTTATAGGAGCTGGACCAACTGGAATACTGATGGCAGCAGAAGCTGCTCGGCATGGTCTTTCTTGTCGAATTATCGATAAGGGTAGATCTTGTGCAGATCGATCTAGAGCTGTTGGTATTCAAGCTCGAACTATGGAAATCTTTGGACACCTAAAAATTGCACAGGACTTTTTAGCTCAGGGGATTCAAATACAAGCAGCCGACCCAATTAGTCATTTTCGACGTCTTGCGCAGATTCCCTTAAGCACATTAAGATCTCCTTATCCTTTTGTATTAAGTCTTGAGCAGGCCAAAACCGAAGAAATTTTGGCCAAATATGCTGCAACACTTGGCGTAAGAATTGAAAAAGGAATAGAATGTGTTCAGCTCATGCAAAGTGCGCAAGAGGTAGAAGTTGTTCTGCAGCATAGAGAATGGGGAAAAGAAGAAAAAGTAAAAGCCTCTTGGGTAATAGGGTGTGATGGTGCTCATAGTCAAGTACGCAAACAATTAGGGCTTATCTTTGAGGGTAAAGCCTTTGCTGATATTTTTTCTCTTGCTGATGTACACATCCTCTGGGATTATCCTCATAATGAATTGAGTATTTTTCTAAATGCTAAAGGGTTTTTAGCCGTGATTCCTCTTCCTGAGCCTAATCGGTATCGTCTTGTTTTTCAACTCTTACGCTGCCGAGATCTTTTAAAAGACCATAAAAACTTGCCCTACGGGCAAGTGAATAAAGAGCTAGTTAAAGAACCAAATCTACAAGAAATAGAAAATCTTCTTCAAGAATATGCAGGACAAAATATCCATCTAACAAATCCCATTTGGATGGTAAATTTTCATATTAATAGTCGCATGACAAACACGTATCGAAAAGGACGTGTTTTTTTAGCAGGAGATGCGGCTCATATTCACAGTCCTATAGGGGCACAAGGGATGAATACTGGTCTACAGGATGTATTTAACTTAGCCTGGAAATTAGCCCTAGTTCACAAAAACAAAGCTTCTTCAGAGTTATTACAAACCTACGATTTAGAACGTCATAAAGTAGGTAAAACCATTTTAAAAACTACAGAATACGCTTCTTACATGGCAACTATGCATAACCCTATTGCTATTTGGTTGCGCAACCACATAATTTCTTTCTTAAATCGATTTTCTTTTATTCGAAAATCTTTAGCTAAGAGGGTTTCCCAAACAGCCATACGTTATCCAAGGAGTGTTATTGTTGTAGATAAAGGACGTTTTCAAGGTCCCAAAGCTGGTTTAAGAGCTCCCAACGCTCCTATTCTATTCAAGGAAAAACCCTCAGATCTTTATACCATCTGGAGTGGCTCTACCGCATTTCAAATGCTTCTCTTTAATGCTCCAGAAAGTTTGCAGCGCTTTGGATCTGAATGTATCCGTGTAATTTCGATAACACCTAGTATGGATCCTTCAGGAGAGGCGCATCAAATTTACGGAGCAAAAAACCCTTGTGTCTATATCATTCGTCCTGATGGGTATATTGGATACCGTAGTAAGAGGATTGACGAATCGGAAATAGAGACATTCTTTGCTACTATCTTTAAGCCTTAAGATAAACATTCATTAACATTTTTACTATATCAACGATTTTAACTTTTCATTAAATTGCCTAGTATCTGGAAAGGATCGTTTTCTAATTGAGGTAGAGTGATCCAAATTTCTTTTAACATGCTTAGACGGTTCTTAGCCCACAAAGCAATTTTTCTGGCTTGCTCTTTTAACTGTTGTTGGTCTAAAGATTCTTCATCGGCTAGGTTGGATTCATTGGATATGTCTATAATAAGAAGGGACATCGCCGTCATTTCTTGTAATACAACAGCTCTTTTCCAGGCTTCTTCATGAGCTGGAGGCGGTGGCGTAGATACAAGTGCTGCAATATTTCCACCTGTTACTTTAGCAGCATAAATAGCACCTACGGAAGCAATGGCAGTCATGATAAACCTAATGGAAGGAGAACACAAAGATACAAATAGCAAAGTCCATCCACGCCACCAGCTCATTGCTGTTAGCATGGAAACCCCAAGAGAACCCGCTATTTCTCCAAAACTCTGGCCTCTTGTAATTTGTTTCTGTATAGAAGCCTGTGAATTAGCAATGTCTAAAGATATAGCTCTAATATATGCATTTTGATACCCAATAAACCTGGCTTCTAATTCCTCATCAGCTTTTATGAGAAGATCACATCTATCTAAACCTTCTATGCCCATTTCACTAGATGGAATATAATCTAGCCTGATATTTGCACCTATAGACAGCACTCATATTTTCCCTATTTTTTTCTACAGAAAGCTAGTTTATTTCTTCGATAATTACTGATCCAGAAGGAACTGCGTCTGAACCAGGGTTGTTACTGGCGTTTCTCTGTCTTGGTTGTTGCAGCTTGGATAATGCTTGACCTGCAAGCATGCTAAGAGAGATTGCATCAAAATCTTTTCCTTTATATCCACGGCTTCGCGATAGAAAAAACCTGTCAATATCCCCGTCTTTAGCTTTAAAGAAAGGCAAGCCTGCTGAGAAGGAGTTCAGGGGTATAGCTATAAAACACTCATTAAGAGAAATATTTAAAGAGTATCCAACGAGAGCTGGGAGTGTGATGCCTATGATTATAGGTGTTGCTGCAGCTAATACCTTAGTAAAACCATTTAATCCTTTAAAATCGCGATGTATTTGTAAAATTTGTTTTCTATTTAAAAGAACAACAGTACAAGCTGCAACGCCGCATCCTAATGCAATAACAGGGTGAGAAGGCCAAAGAAAGAAACTTCTTCCTGCTAAGATGCAAATAGCTGACACTAAGCATCCCTGATATAAGGACTGTTTTAACCATTTCCATCTCTTGGGGGATGCATGAGATTCTCCAGCCTGAGTTGAATAAACTTGATTGTTTAAAGCTCTCTCAGATCGATATGTCAAAGTTCCTACACTCCTCTTTTTACCTCTTAGGTTAGATAGTGATTTATCAGAGTAGAATTTAGAGTGTTTGCTTCTTTCAGCATATTACAAAAATAATCTAATATATGTTCTAACTGTTGGATTTCTTTTTGAAGAAGATTTGCCTGTTCTACTTGCATATGAAGAAGTTGTTCTTTCTTGGTTCCAATCTCAGAGGCTACCTCTACAACGGTACTACCCATAGCCAGAACTTCTTTTTCCCATATTGCCGCTGTTAATTTAGATACATGAGGATGTTGATTTTCTATAAATTCTTTAGCTAACTGTTTACCAGATTCATATCCTTTTTTTGCTCCCAAAATGATGGGAACGGCATAGCATGTCAGTTTTGTAAAGGATTCAACATTACCAATTGTAGGTAGAAACCTGCTTACCATTGTATGGAAAACTGCTCCTGCTGCAGTTCCAATAGCTGTACCACCTAAAAAGCCAGAAGCACCTCCAACAAAGACTACAGGTTCTTTTATCTCTTGGACATATTCATCGTCTAAGCGTTTTGCTTCTTGCATTAAAAGACCGTACTGCTGAATTTGATCCATGGAACTGCAATCAATAGCAATTAACCGATCATAACGCTCGCTTGCTTCTATACCCAAAATTTGAGATGGAGCTATTTTATCTAGGTTAAAAACTTTTCTAAAGGTCTCTTCTGCATCAATATTTGCCATTCTATATGGGTTTATAGTTCCAGTCATAGTAGCATCTCCTTATAGCTTTTTCTAAGATAAGCGACATAAATTTTACGGACAAAAAAAGATTTATGTCCAGAATTTTTGTAAAAAAAATATGATAATTAGACCAAAGGCATTCTTAGCTTTTTGAAGGGGGGGGGTATCTAGGCGGTTAGGTTTTTTCTTAAGAATCGCATACATGATGTATCATAATGTGAAGATTTTTACTTAGGGTTTATTGCAAAGTAATATTTAACGCACGTAAAAGAGCGATAATACTTGAAGGGCGAAATCGATTTTTTGGAAAAAGTAACTAGGAAGATTTCAGTTCTGGTTGGAATTTATTTCAGAAAATCTCATGTCCATCTAAACGACATATTCTTTTTAGAGCTTTAAAAGTCCAGCTCGCTAGTAATACGATAGTTCGCTCTAGGCCTATAACCTTCCCGAGCTCTTTGGCAGGCACTGGTCCTATTTAAAGCAAAGCGACATTGTTCTTTTTCTAATACCGATACTAGCAAATGCTCTGAAACACCGGAAGGAGCCTCTTTAGCTACCATGACATTATTTAGTAACCATCCTTGATGGAATGGAAGTTCATTCAATAAGGCAAGTCCAATAATTTTTTCTTCTTGTTTAGCAAAAAACCATCGTTTCCCTGTACGATCTGCAAACAGAGTTGGCGTAGCCAAATACACTTGTATTCCTCTTCTTGCTGCAACCCATGCAGTGGCTAATTGTTCCATGGATTGTTCTATCTGAAAATCCGGTATATTCTAAGATTTTAATTCCACTACGAGAGGATTGTCTAACTTTTTTACGCAACAATCTTGTTTTAGTATCTACATACTTAAAAAGATCAAGGAGGAACTTTTTCCCAAACTCAATTAAAGAAAATGAGAGCTGTTCTACAGCTAGATGAGCGAATTCCTCAGATACAATAATATACTTTCATGTTTTGGTTTTGACAATATTTTTCAAACTCTTTAGCAAGAGCTATTTTATCTATAGGGACACATACCGGATCTCCGTAAACAACAGCGTTTTTTCATTCAATGCGATAACCAATAATACCATCTATGTTTAGCAGCATTTATTGTAATTTGTTGATCCATGTATTCTATGATTTTATTGTATAAAGCAACTCCTATCAAATTTTAATTAATCTAGTCAAATGAAACCTTTAAAGAGATTTTTCAATCTGAATAATGAGTTTTTCTGAACTTTCGATGAGTCGATGAAGTTGTCCTAAAAGGTAGAAAGGGAGGGATAGCAGATTGTATTCAATAGAAAACCCGAAAGGATCCTTTACATGTATAGGACCTAGTCTAGGAACATCAGAATTAATCCTGATAGCAGTTTTTTTCTTTTTCTCTTTCATGAACTGGTGAAGTGATTTAAGGGTTCCAGTTGTACCGGCTTTTACCTCTAAAGGGATTACCTGATTCTCATGTTGAATAATATAATCAATTTCAGCTTCAGCTCCCTTTTTTCCTCGCTGCCAGTAATAAAGAGAAGGGGGGACATATGCAGGAGATATACTACGCAGCAACTGACCCGTTAATTGTTCGGCCATACCCCCACTATTTATCATGGAAATCTCAGATACCGATCTTAACTGATGTAATGAAAGTCCTAGAGATGCGCCACACAGTCCACAGTCCAACATGATTACCTTTGAGAATTTTTCATCAGCTTCTGCACCAAGAGGTAATCCGTTGGCTGAAGTTGCTACAATTCGATGACATACTCTGGCTTTAGAGAGTAAGTCAAGAGCCTGTTTTAAAGGAGCTGTGCTTATCTGGGAATTGACATCCTTATAGACAAATTTCTTTCCTAGTTGGCGAGGAACAGAGCTCATGACATCTTCAAGGCGATCAATTGTGAGGCGTCCACTATATTTTGCAAAGTCATCGCGATAGGTTGTCAACAGGTCAAAATGCATTTGGTTAACAGTGTCGGGAGCTTTTTCAGTTGCCCAAGTTAAAACAGCTGCAGGCATTCCACCAACGACTAGGTATTCTTTAGTTATCTTTGTCAATTGAGAGTGAATGGCCTCTGGAATATGGAGATTCCAATGATAGTTTTGAAGATAGGCTCGAAGTTCATCCTGTCCAAGAGCACTTAAAAATTCTTCGAAGGATAGAGGTTCTAGATATAGATAGCCTATTCTGCCAACGGGCATACTGAATTCATGTTTGGCCAAAGCAAAATCTAACAAAGAGCCTGCTGCAACTACTGGAAGTTCTGGCATATCTTCAGAAAACCAGCGTAATTTTTCTAAAAGATGAGGAGCGGCTTGAATCTCATCCAGAAATAGAATTGCTTTTGATGGCTCGATTTTGCTTCCTATTGAAGCTGCAATATTGATCAAAGTCTCTTTAGGATCATTCGATGAAAATAAAGACTTTAAATCAGGTCGTTTTTCAAAGTTAAGCTCGATAAGGTGTCGTTTTTGTGTGTTCGCTAGATCCCGGATAAGCCAAGTCTTTCCGACTTGACGAGCTCCTCGAATGACCAACGGTTTTCGTGTATGAGAATTTAACCAGTTAACTAGAAATAAAGAACGATCGCGTTTCATAAGTCTTCCTATTTAATTAGTAATTTAATTTAAATTTTATATTTAAGTCTATAAAATAAGGGGGTCTTTTTACGGGTAGACCTATATAATACAGGGCTATTTAGAAGAGTAAACTTTGGATATTCTGCATAAACACTTAAGTAATAATCTTATAAGGATAAAAATAGCACTTTAAAATATTTGTAATTGATTATAGTGTTTTATGGGTCGACATCAAAAAAAGTAATTAAAATGTTTAAAAAACACCTAATATTATTAAGTGCATTGTGTCTGCTGAAGAAGAAGTCGATTTGCTTCCTATGCCTGTCCAGATATAGCTCTAGATTTTGTGTATAACTTGGCATAAAATATGGATCCAATCAAAAATCCATTTTCTCCTGGAGCAGGATCTCCTCCTCCTGATAGGTAGAGAGGCTACTCTTGAACAAGCAAGAATTTTGCTTGGTCGAGTAAAACAGAAACGTTCTGAAAAAAGCATGCTGCTTACGGGACTTTGTGGGGTGGCTAAGACCGTATTACTTAATGAAATTGAGTACATGGCTAAGGAGGATGGATATAAAACGATTCTAATAGAAGCACATGAGAATAAACATTTGGGTGCATTAATTGCTCCTTATTTGCGAAGTCTTTTGTTTGAGTTAGATCGTTTTGCAAGGACTAGCAATAAAGTTAAGCGTGTGTTAGGAGTGCTCCGCAATTTTATTGGTGCTCTTAAACTAACTGTGAATGATATCACTATAGGGCTAGATATTAACCCTGAAATAGGTTCAGCTGATAGTGGTGATTTAGAAATTGATTTATCTAATCTTTTTATGCCATAGGAGAGGCTGCTGAAGACAGCAACGCTGCTGTGGCTATTTTAATCGATGAAATTCAATATTTTAGCCAAAAAGAGCTTGGGGAGCTCATTATGGCTATGCATAAAATACAGCAGCGTCAGCTTCCCTTAGTGCTTTTAGCTGCGGATTTACCTATTTTGCCAGGGCTAGCAGGTGAGTCAAAATCTTATGCAGAAAGGCTTTTTAGTTTCTCGGACATAGAAGCCATTGTCTGAAACAGATGCTGCCCAAAGCTTTAAAAGAGCCAGCCCAACTTGCTGGCGTTCATTTTGACTCGCTGGCTTTAAAGGAAATATATTGTTTGACTAAAGGTTATCCGTATTTTCTCAAAAATGGGGATATCAAACCTGGAACCTAGCTAACATCAATGTAATTACTCTGCAAACAATTCATGATGCAACTGCAATAGTTATTCCACGATTAGACCAGAACTTTTTTCGAGTTCGTTTTGATCGGCTGACATCTACGGAAAAACATTTCTTAAGAGCGATGGCCGAGATTGGGTCCGGCACTCATCGTATTGGAGATATTGCAGATATTTTAAAAGTTAAAGTAACACGTCTTAGCCCGATTAGGGCAGGCAACATTAATTAAAAAGGGGATGATTTCTAGTCCAGCTTATGGAGATATTACGGTTCCACTTTTTGATCAGTTTATGATTCGAACCATACCTGAAGTATTCGGACTGTGCGCGAAATAAAATAACGTTTAAATTGCCTCTTAAACTTTCAATGATTACTCAGAGGTGTGCGTAAATTTTTCACTCTGCGTAGTTTAGCATATCGAGTTTTCTCTTCCTAATGCCCTCGCGATAGGTTCCAATCCTCAACTTTTGATTAGACAAAATTTTCTCTCTTGCTTAACTTTAAAAAATTGAATTTTAATTTATAGGGGATGAAAATGAGACTTGGAACTTTTTTGGTAGGCAAGATTTTAGCAATTACTTCTTTAGCATGTGCGTTTGAATCTAATGAATACCCACTGCAATTTCTGGAGGCATCACACTCTGCAGATCGCTCGACTAGGTTCCACCTATTAGATGATGCTGCGGATTACTATTCTCAAGCGTCTCAAGATAGGTTTGTTTACATGATTCTCTATGGTCTACTTGGAAAGCAAGATCAAGGTTACTATCTTGAAATCGGAGCAGGAGATCCCATCAATACCAATAATTCCTATTTTTTTGAGAAGGAACTCAAATGGAATGGAGTAAGCATGGATATTTCTCAGGGACATACAGAACAATGGCACGCTGCCCGAAACAATCTTTTATTGCATGAAGATGCTACAAAAGCTGATTATAGTACCATTTTGCAATCTTTTCCAAAAGCCATAGATTATCTCTCTCTAGATATTGATGAAGGTTACACTGATGTTTTAAAAAACATACCTTTTAAAGATTACACTTTTAAAGTGATAACCATTGAACACGACTTTTATCGCTATGGAGATTTATATAGAAAGGAAGAACGTCAAATCCTCGAATCATTTGGTTATCATTTACTTTGCTCAGATGTGTCAATTTCTGGATTCAGCTTTGAAGATTGGTGGATTCATCCATCTTTTTTTTCTTCTTCTGAGCTTTCTGTAATCAAATCTCTTGATCTTAAAGCAAAAGATTACACACAGATTATACAGACGCTTCAAGCTGCTCTTGAGTGATAGCTTGCATTTAAGGACTAGTAAACTGTTCAATCGTTTTTAGAATGAGTTCCCAATCTAGGATTTCTCTAAGAGAGTGTCCACCAACCTAAACCTCCCCAGCAATGCGCTTTAATAACAACTTCCCAAAGGCCATCAAAATCAATGCCTTACTCGATG
>PSRO01000084.1 GCA_003176115.1 Chlamydiota bacterium
CGTAAAATACTTGCGTTTTTCCTTATCAACGGTAATTACGGATCCATTGAAAGAAAGCAAACCGCTTTTAATAAACTTCTTGATGCTAGGGATTAATTCTTTTTCCTCACAGCTCAAAGCTTCGCTTAAATCTCGAAAAGCTATTTTTAAAGGGCTATATAGAATTTCCTGTAAAAGTTCTAGATCACGGGCAGATAGTTGAGAGATCAACAGCCTGTTTTCGATATCTTGCTTGTAGTTGTAATCCTCCAAGCAAATTTTGTTTTTTTTTATCAAACTAATTTCTAACATGCTTTTAGAACCTATTGTATAAGTTTTGAAAAGACAACAAAGATAGTACTAGATTGTTTGATTTGTAGCAAGGAAGGATATTAATATTTAATATATTTAAAATAAACAACTTATGTATAAAAGCCCAAAGACTGGACAAAAGATAAGGATTCGAGTTAAGCTCATATGTTAAATTATTGGGCAGGATTATGACAAAGAAAAACTATGACCATGAAGCAATTGAAGAAAAATGGCAAAAAATTTGGGAAGAAAAACAGCTGTTTCGTTCTGAAATAGATACTAACAAGCCTAAATACTATATCTTAGATATGTTTCCCTATCCTTCTGGTTCAGGGCTCCATGTAGGTCATGTAACAGGGTACACAGCAACAGATACAATTGCACGCTATAAAAGACAAAAAGGGTTTAATGTACTACATCCTATGGGGTGGGATAGCTTTGGTCTTCCAGCAGAGCAATATGCCATTCGCACAGGAACTCATCCAGCAAGCACTACGCAAAATAATATCAATACCTATAGGCAGCAGCTTAAAAAACTGGGGTTTAGCTATGATTGGAATAGGGAAATTACCACAAGTGATCCTAAATACTATAAATGGACGCAGTGGCTTTTTATTCAATTATACAATAAAGGACTAGCTTATGAAGCAGAGGTTCTAGTCAATTTCTGCCCTGCCTTAGGAACTGTTTTAGCTAATGAAGAAGTAGAAAATGGTAAAGCCAAAGAAGGGGGATATCCCATTGAGAGGCGTCCTTTGCGCCAATGGATGCTTAAGATTACCTCTTATGCGGATCGTTTACTTAAGGATTTAGAATTAGTAGATTGGCCAGAGCATTTAAAAAAATTACAAATCAACTGGATTGGACGTAGTGAAGGAGCAAAAATTTACTTTGAAGAAACACGAACAAAGCAAACAATCTCTGCATTTACTACTCGTCCTGATACGCTATTTGGCGTTACTTACTTAGTGCTATCTCCAGAGCATCCCCTTGTTTCATTAATTACAACAGAGACTTATCGCAAACAAGTTCAAAGATATTGCAAAGAAATCTCTGGGAAAAGCGACTTGGAAAGAACGGAGCTTAACAAAGAGAAAACAGGTGTATGGACAGGTGCCTATGCTAAACATCCTATTACAAACCAAGATATTCCTATTTGGATTTCAGATTATGTGTTGATGGGATATGGAACAGGGGCTGTTATGGCCGTTCCTGCTCATGATGAAAGAGATTTTGCTTTTGCTAAAATCTTCCATCTACCCATTACTGCTGTTATCATTCCTAATGAAGCCGATCAAGATGTGCAATCTGGCAAACTTTGTTGGATAGAAGAAGGAATATATATTAATAGTTCTTTAGGATCTTTAAATTTACATGGCTTAGCTTTAGAAGCAGCAAAGCAAGCAGTCATTCATTGGTTAGAAGGCCAAAGGAAAGGGGAAAAAACCGTTAACTATAAATTGCGTGATTGGTTATTTTCTCGTCAACGTTATTGGGGTGAGCCTTTTCCCATCCTTCACTTCCCCGATGGTACTAGGCGAATTCTAGATTTAGATGAACTGCCTTTATGTCCTCCTGAATTAAAAGATTTTAAGCCAGCTTCTACTGGGGAAAGTCCTCTTTCTAAAGTTAAAGATTGGATGTATATTACAGATTCTAAAACACATCAAAAAGCTCAAAGAGAAACCAATACCATGCCGCAGTGGGCAGGGTCTTGTTGGTATTATTTACGTTTTTGCGATCCTCATAATCCAGATAAACCATGGAGTGAAGAAGCAGAGAAATACTGGATGCCAGTGGATTTGTATGTTGGGGGAATAGAACATGCAGTGCTTCATCTTTTGTATGCACGTTTTTGGCATAAGGTATTTTATGACTGTGGCCTTGTTAGCACGCTTGAGCCTTTTCAAACCCTGCGCAATCAAGGTCTTGTTTCAGCTAGGTCTTATCAGCTAAATCAAGGTGGTTATGTAGCGCCAGAAGGTGTCTATGAAGAAAATGGGAGCTTTTTTAAGTTAGATACCAAAGAGCTACTGCGCTCCCAAGTAGAAAAGATGTCTAAATCAAAACTCAATGGGGTAACACCAGATCACATTATTTGTGAATATGGAGCTGACTCCCTTCGTCTGTATGAGATGTTTATGGGTCCATTTGATAAAGAAAAACTCTGGAACAGCGATGCTGTAAATGGGTGTTATCGCTTTTTACATCGTTTTTACGATTTAGTTACTTCAGACAAAATTTGTAGTGAAGATACAACGGAAGGACTGAAGTTATCCCATCGTTTGGTCTATCAGGTTGAAAAAGAGATAGAAGCTATGCAGTTCAACACGGCTATTGCTAAAATGATGGAATTTATCAATGCTTTTTCATCTCTTACTTCTTATCCTAAGCAAGCGTTAAAAATGGCTATTCAAGTACTGTATCCCTTTGCACCTCATCTTGCGGAAGAGCTATGGGAATATTTAGGTGAGACAAAAAGCTTAACCTATCAACCATTTCCTATTTTTGATCCAAACTATCTAATAGAAGAAACAGTATTGTACGTAGTACAAATAAATGGTAAGGTAAGAGGAAAATGGTCTTTGCCTAGAGACCAAACCAAAGAAGAACTGCTATCTTTTTTACAAACACAACCGCAGATCATAAAATATTTACATAAACCGATTACTAAAGTAATTTTTGTTCCTAATAAATTGATGAACCTTGTGTGCAATGCTTAGCTTTTTTTATAATACCTGTCTTATGTTACTAGGGCTATTTGCAATGCCTAAGTTCCTTCTTTCTTGGAATAAATACAAGGGAACAGTTTTGTATAGATTAGGACTAAAATTCCCTAATCTACAACTCTCTTCTGCACCTGTAATTTGGATTCACGCTGTATCGACAGGGGAGACAAAAGCTGCTACTGCTTTAGTAGCTCAGCTGCAACAAGCCTTTCCTGATATACAGATTGTAGTTTCCAATACCACTTGCACAGGGCATAGGGAAGCTAAAAAAAGCTTACCTCAAGCAAAAGCGCACTTTTTCCTTCCCTTGGATTTTTCATGGGTTATGCGCCGCTTAGTAAAGCAAATATCCCCGAATACGCTCTTCTTAGTAGAAAGTGATTTTTGGTTTCACCTAGTTTGCCATGTAAAAAAAACAGGTGGAAAAGTTGTACTAGTAAATGGAAAGATATCAGAGCACTCTTATAAAAGGTTTCGGTTTTTTTCCTATTTTACACGCAGGCTGTTTTCTTTATTTGATCTTTTTCTGGTGCAAAACGATACCTATTTTAAGAGGTTTTCTCATTTTGTTGATTCCTCTAAAATCTACGTAACGGGCAATCTCAAATGGGATATTACGCCAGATCTTTTATCTCTTTCTCAAAGAAACGACTTGAAAGCCCAGTTAAAACTAGCTAATAAGACAATCATCCTAGCTTCAACGCACGATCCAGAAGAGAAATGGTTACTTGAAAAACTAGATATACTCTGGCAGCTATTTCCCACTTTAAAAGTGCTCATAGCTCCTCGCCATCCTGAGCGCTTTCAAAACGTAAGTTCTCTGTTACAAAGAAAGAACTATTCTTATGCTCTTTCATCTAACCCTTTCCAAATCACAGGGGAAGAACAGGTGATTTTAATTGATCAAATGGGACAGCTTACCAACTACTACCAAGTAGTTGATCTTGCCATTGTAGGAGGGAGTTTTGTTGCCCATATCGGAGGACATAATATTTTTGAGCCTGTATCGGTTGGAACACCTGTGCTTTTTGGACCGCACATGCACACGCAAAGGGATTTACAACAACAAATCCTACAATCCCAATCAGGTCTGGAGATTACCTTAGATAGCCTAGTTGAAACAATCTCCAAATTATTATCCTTCCCTTTATCTATTTCTTCTCAAAACAGATCTTCCATGCAAGGAGCGGCTAAAAAAACTATCGACCTTTTGCAAAATGTTGTTGAGCTAAAAGCTCAGGCGCGTTAAACTCACACTTTCTTTATCGCGGGGTGGAGCAGTGGTTAGCTCGTTGGGCTCATAACCCAAAGGTCGGAGGTTCGAATCCTTTCCCCGCTATTTTTCTGGCGGCATAGCTCAGCTGGTTAGAGCGGCGGAATCATAATCCGTAGGTCGTTGGTTCGAGCCCGACTGCCGCTATTCTGCTTTTTTTATCTAACTCTTCATGAATTTTGGAAGTTTTTATGGCTGTTTAACTCTTTTTCTAGCCCGCGATATTAATGTCCGTAACACACCCACATAAAAAAAATCTTCACTAAATCTTTTTCTTGTCGTCAATATCTCTTTTTTTTAAATTTAGTATCAATTTACAAGAACTCAACATGGAAGCTATGTTTTTAAAACCTTAAGAGGAGTACATGTCTATTTCACCTTCACCTACATCACCAAATTTAGCTAGACCATCATTAGATCGTTTTTTCTGTTTTTCTGATGCAGATGAAACTCAAGAAGCCTCTTCACTCCAAGAGCTTACTTTAAAAGATCGGATTAAATTAGTGATAGATCGAGTGGGTTACAAACTCTATTCATCTTTTAATCGACCCCTTAATTAGGCCTAAAGAATTTGCAGAAGTATTATATCAGGTCAAAAAGAAAAAATTTTTTGCGAAAAAACCACAGTCTTATGAGGAAGCAAGAAAAAAGGTTTTGAATGACCCACTAAATCTTGCTAGTTGGTCTTGGGGTCATCGACTTGAAAAAGAAAATCTAGAGCTATACAGCGATCCTGAAGTTCGTAAAGAAAGAGTAAAAGCATATGCAGACAGTCTTTTTGATGGCACTGCAGAGTTGTTCGAAGACCGAAAAGAGGAACACTGGCTTATAATGACTTTTTGCGAGGAAGAATTACATGACCTCTATACAAAAGAACCAAAATATTTAAGACAATCTATTCCCTTAGATCTTCGTATGATTAAGGCTTATAATGCACCCATTCTAGCTGAGCACAAGAGAGAATGGGACCAACTACCTCCTTCTGAAAAAGCAGAGAAGATTTTTGGAAAACGCAGGAAGTATGAAATTATAGCTGGGGTTTCTACTGTGCTTGCTTGTTTTTTTTATGCCAATACCTTTCGCTTTATCAGCGATTGCAATTACCGCAACAGCCGTCTACATCTTGAAGAAATATAATAAATAGGAGATGCATCTACATGGTATTAGAAAAAATTAGAACTGCTTTTCCAGAAATCAATCGAACACCAGAGCAAGATCTGCTGATTGGATCACTTGCTTAGCTTTAACAGATCAAGAAAGAGACACCATAGAAAGCCTTAATTTTAATAAATACCAATCTAGCCTTGACGAGAAAAAAAGTAAGGAGATCTCTTTGAGAGTAGCAGAAACAGTTGCTAATGCTCAATGGTGGGGAAAAGTTACTGGCTGTGCAGCCGGTGGAGCTGGTGGCAGGAGCCGCTGCTTGGTATTTGGCTGGCCTTGTCGCCATTATTGACTGTAGCAAGTGGAGGATTAGGAGGATACTTAGGATTTGAAGCTGGCAAGCAGAAGGGCGGAGATATTGGCCATAAAATAGCTATGAAAAACGAGACTTATACACCTGAATTTATTCGTTGGCAAGGTGAAAAATATGCAACCATAATTCTTCCAGCTCTTTCTAGATATGTCGATCTTGATGAGAGTAAAAAACAATTTATGTGTCCGATTACCCTTGATTGGATGATTATGATGCTCATAATTCTCAAAAAGAGACTTATAAAGATTGTCAAATCCGTTATAAAGCCCACCATTTAGGGCAAAGCACACATCATTGATAATTTGAGCTGCAGATTTGCCTCGAGCTACATAGGAAAGGTATTTTGGAACTCCTCCTATTGCCATATAAAGATCAATAATTTGTTTTCTCTCGAGTTCAATATGACGGGATTTAAGATATTTTTCTGCTTCTAAAAGAGAAAAGGGAAGTAGACGCATTTTTCTTGTCACTCTACCATATAACCTCCTTTGTTATTTATAATATTTCTAATAATCCAGGATGCGGAAGAGCCACAAATAATGAGAGCTACATTTTTTTTCTAGATAGATAACGATTCCAAAAATGCTCCAAGGCATTTAAAAATTTAGAACGAGGAGAAGCAAGTCAAGGGGCTTCATCAAAAAAAAAGGGTGATTTTTTTGTCTTGTATTTCTTCAATAGCCTCCTATAGTAAATGCAAAGCTTGCGCCCAATTTTTTGGGGGAGCAATCCGTTTCCCTTGATTAAACTGTCGTGAAAATTCATAGGCAAATTGAAAAAGTTGCTCAGCTCTAGATCCTTCTTTCATTCCTATTATCTCAAAATAAATGCCTTTATTTTTAAAAAATTCACTAATAAGGAAGGTCTTACCTATTCTTCTTCTCCCATAAACAGCAAGGAATTGAGGCTCCGTTGACTCATAAATCTCCTGGAGTATTTCAAGTTCTTTTTTTCGACCTATAATCCATTTTTAACTCCTGTTTTTCGCTGGTTATAGCACGAAACATAGCGAAAAATCAATAACTAAACTATATTTTCGCTGGGTTTACACAAAACCAAGCGCTTAAAAATTATTTCGGTTTTTCTGTGCTTCTCGTAATTTCAGATATTTGTAAAAGGTAGTATGTCCGTTATAGGCTGAAATAATAAAACCTTCCACTCCTTGCTTTAGGCCTTTTTTAAAAAAATAGCTTTTAAAAAAGGCAAAAGAACCATGGAGAATAGCTTGAGCTAGAGAGACTGGCTTAGAGTCTTTTTTCTGAGCAGCAAAAAGATCTGAGTAGACTTGCATTTTTTTTAGAAAGTCATGGATATTTCGATAAGGTGTGTGAAGAAGGGGATAAGAGAGAGGATAGATTTGCATCTCTTGAGAAAAGATTTTTTCATGAACCATAGAATCGGTAAACTGGGTTTTCTTTCTATGGTATAAACGAATAACAGGATCCGGATACCAGCCACCACAGCTTTTAATCCACTTACCATTAAAGAAATTATGTCGGTCTATTTGATAGACAAGGCTAGGATCTAAAGAGATGTTTAGAATTTCTTGAGATAGTTTAGAAGAGAGGACCTCATCGCTATCTAAGGCTAGAATCCAATCGTAGGTAGCTAATTTGGCAGCTTTGTTTCGGGTGGGACCAAACCCGATAAACTCAGATTGGTTTATTTTGACATTAGGGAATTGTTTAGCTATACCTAATGTTGTATCGGTTGATCCTGTATCATAGACTAATACTTCGGGAAAACCTCGTACAGAGGAGAGCGTATCTTCTAGGGTTTCTTGAGAATTTTTTGTAAGAATAATTACTGTAATCATATCAAAATTACTAGATTTAAGTATTATGTCCATGTTACAGTTTTTCGCTTGTGAAAGCAAATTTTAAACAGAAAAGGTTTTTAGCATGTCTATAAAAAATGCATATACTTTTGATGATATAGCTCTTGTTCCGCAGTTCAATAATGTTCCTTCTCGCACAGAGCCTTCTTTAGAGACGTGGCTAACTAAAAAACTTAAGATGTCACAACCTATCTTATGTTCCAATATGGATACAACAATAGGGGAAACCTTAACTCCTATTTTACTGCAAGAAGGATCTATACCTATTTTTCATCGCTTTGTAAGTTTTGAAGTACAAAGGCAGTGGGTAGAGAAATACACCGATAGAATATTTATCTCTTGTGGAATTCAAAGTATTGATCAAACAAGACAATTGCTTGATTTAGGAGCAGCCGGTGTGTGTATTGACGTAGCACATGGTCATTCCGACAGGATGTTCTATTTTATTCAAGAGCTTAAACGTACCCATCCAGACAAAGAAGTTGTAGCGGGCAATGTGTGTACCGCTATGGCATATCATGATCTGGTTAACGCAGGTGCTGATGCGGTAAAAGTAGGTGTTGGTCCAGGCGCTGCTTGTACAACTCGTATGGTCACTGGTTTTGGAGTGCCTCAGTTTACAGCGATTTACGATTGCGCAAAAATAGCGGAAAAGCTCCGTGTTCCTCTGATTGCAGATGGAGGAATTCGCAATAGTCGGGATTTGGTTCTTGCCTTAGCAGCAGGTGCTAGTACTGTTATGATTGGAAAATTATTTGCCATGACTGAAGAGAGTGCAGCACCCAAGCGCGACTCTAAAAATGGAAGAGAAGCTAAATTCAGAGGGCAGGCCAGTGCTGATTTTCAAACCGACTTTTATGGGGGATTAAAGGATAAAACGGTTGCTGAAGGGATCGATTTTTGGGGCCCTGTAAGCGGATCGGCTAAAGAGCTCATCGATTCTCTTTTAGGAGGCTTGCGCAGCGGATTAACCTATGGAGGAGCCCGCAATATTAAAGAATTACAGCGCAAGGCTGAGTTTGTAGTGGTCACAGCTAATTACCTAGGAGAGAGTCGCCCTAGACCTGTTTGTTTTTCTTAAATTTTTTTTAAAGAGGAGGCTTTTTTTACTAATAAAAAAGCTTCTGTGTTTTAAATCATTACCTGATATTATCTTGAGTGATTTAAAATTTAAAACATGTTTGAAACATATGCAATTTAAACAAGAACTTCATAAGTTTTCTAAAGCAGAACGCCTGTTTATTATTGGCGCTATGCTCTGTGGATTTTTTATTTTGGCCGATTATTCCATTATTTACCCTGTAAGTAATTCTTTATTTATTTCTACTTTTGGAACCTATTTCTTCCCTTATGCTTGGCTTGTATCCATTCCTTTAAATCTGCTGCTTGTTGGGTTATACAATAAATATTTACCAAAATTTGGCTGTTTGAAAACCTATTTGATAGTAGTAAGTGGCATTGTAACTGTAAACTATTCTTGTGCTTTTCTTATTAAGCACTATTCTTTTTTATCTTTTTTTCTCTATGTTTGGAAAGATGTTTACGTCATGCTGATGTTCCAGCAATTGTGGTCTATCATTCATTCGACAGTGTCTTTAAAGCACGCTAAGTATCTTTATGGAGTTTTTTTTGGAGTTGGAGGGTTAGGATCGCTAATTGGTAGTTTATTGCCAGGATTTTTTGCAGTAAAAATGGGTTCTGAGTCTTTACTATATATGACGCTGCCTCTGTA
>PSRO01000025.1 GCA_003176115.1 Chlamydiota bacterium
TGGATGGTTTGAAAAAAAATCAAGAACTCTATTAAAAGCAAATACAGGTCGTCAACGGATACATAGTAATGGGGCGTTAGATGCTAACAATCTTAAATAGGATTCTTTACATATCCACCCGTATAACCCGCTTGTGTTTGTAAAACACCCGGTAAATGATCAAAAGCATGTTGTATACACCAAAAACATCCTCCTGCAAAGGTCGCTAATTCTTTTTCCATAGATCTCCTATAGTAAAATAGATTTCTGATAAATTTTCTCTGCAAAAGCATAACCTATTAAAAAGAAGGTACATCCTAAGCAAGTCCAAAAATAGAGAGCGAAGCGTTTTATTTGTAAAAGATAAGCCACACCTAAACTAAGAACAAAGAAAGTAAGATCTAAAAAAAAAGAAAGCAAAGAAATATGAGGGATAAGTGTTCCCATACAAGCACAAGGGAGCTTAACCCTATACCAAAAAATAGAATATCCAGCAAAAGAAGCAAACATTATTGTTGTAATCATCCATATCTGCCAATTATTTCTATAGAAAAAAAGGGATATGATAAAAATTATTTCAAAAAAACCAACCCAATGTTCCAACTTTTTTAAGTTTTCAGAAGGATGAAATAGCTTTCCATAAATGGCTAATAATAAAAAACAAGAAATGAGAATAGCAGCACTTAGAGCAATGAGTTTTTTATGTTTTTTTAAGAACATACCCCCCCCCTATTTTAAAAGATATTCTTTACTGAAATATAATAATTTTTTTTTTCATACAAGCTCTTAACTGAAGGATTTTTATGTATACTTTGTTTGAACAAATATCCAATTAATAGAAAGTATGGTATAAGAGATAGGCTATGGACTATTTGTTAGAACTTATTACGCGTCATGCCCACAATGCACATTGGTATGTATTTGGAGGGATTATTTTAGCTGGTTTCAATATACCATTAAGTACAGACTTGCTGATTTTGCTCAGTGCTTTTATCGCTGCTACCATTCTGCCAGAACACACCTGGCATCTATTAATAAGCGTTGTCCTTGGCTGTTACTTTTCCGCTTGGTGTGCTTATTGGATGGGTCGCCTTTTCGGTTCGCAATTGTCTAGATTTACGTGGTTTCAATCAATCTTTCATTTAAATCGGATGGAAAAAATCAGAAGTTTTTATGAAAGATATGGATTTTTAACCCTTCTTATTGGACGTTTTATCCCTTTTGGAGTACGCAACTGCATTTTCATGTCCTCTGGAATGAGTCGATTTAATTTTCTTCGATTCATCTTTATGGATGCTTTTGCTTGTCTGATTTGGAGCGGGATTTGCTTTTATTTATTTTATAGTTTTAGTCAATTTTATACAGTTATATGGCAACACTTTAAAACTGCCAATATTTTTGTATTGATAGTTTTCGGTGTGACGGTAATTGCAGGAATTTGGTATAAGCAATGGAAAAGGGTTCAAAAGGCAAACCCTTCTACAAACTAGAACTAGATTTACGTAAAATGAGTCAAAAAATCTACTTATGATTGGTTTATCAAATAGCTTATCTCTTTTGCGCGCTCCTTTAGCATTTTTATTTCTGTATGAAAGCATCCCTGTACGTATCACTGCTATTATTCTAGCCATGGTAACCGATATCGTAGATGGTTACTTAGCACGCAAGCGTCGGGCTGTTACAAGACTCGGAGCTATTTTAGACCCTGCTATGGATAAATTTTTTGTGTTTTTTATTTTATCTATTTTGCTGATGGAAAAAAGGCTACCTATCTGGCAAGCCTGTGCAATCGTTTCTCGTGATTTTTTCTTGTGTTTATTTGGACTCTATTTAAGTTTTCGCTCTGCTTGGGCAGGATATCGCTTCCAATCGATTCGATGGGGCAAAGTATCCACAGCTCTACAGTTTTTTATTTTAATCGGGTTAGCTATAGGCTATCGATTCCCTTCTTACTTATATTTATCATTCATAACACTCGGTCTTTTAGCTTTTATAGAACTATTTAAAAGACAGCTATTAGTTGTTAAGCAAAATAGTTCTTAAATCATTTTTCAATAGCCATTATGGGGTTAGGCACTTGAACATCCATTTGCTGAATGGTTTTATACAAAAGATATAACACTTCTTGTTTTACCATTAAATACTGCTTGTACCTTGTCTGCTTAGTATAAACCTCTACAAATAACTCTAATGAATAAGCCCCAAAAGAGGAGAAAATCACATTAATTGGTAAATAAGCATCTATCGATGGATGTTTTTCAAACACCTCTTTTAAGACTTGTGTCAATTCTTCTAACTTCGTAAAGTCCTCTTTCCTAACACCCACCGTAATTTGAATACGTCGATGACTCATTCTCGATGTATTAACGACAGAAATCGTAGAAAAAATGGCATTAGGTAAATATACCAATCGCTTATCTTTATCTCTTACTATAGTTAAATACCAGCCTATTTCCTCTACAACTCCCTCTAAACCTCCGCGATCGGGCAAGGAAATGTAATCACCTAATACAAAAGGACGATTGATCCAAAGCATCGTGCCTCCAAAAAAATTGGCAATGACCTCTTTAGCTGCAAATCCTAAAGCGGCTGCACCCACTCCTCCAAACGCCATTAGAGGAACCATATCTAATCCCCAAATTTGTAAGATGATCAGCAAAAATACAGAAATAACCGCAATGGAAATGAATCGACCTATCATATGCACATGTGACATATCGATTTTTTTGATGGTATGCTTAAAATAAATGAGGTCTTTTTCCACTTCTTTTTTCCAGCGCAAAAATATCCAGGCTAGGGTAAAAATAACGGCTGTTTTGAAAAAAGAATAACTATATTCATAGACAAGAGAGAATCGAAAGTGAACTGCAACAAAAGAAATGATTAAACAAATACCACAAATCCATAGAAAGAAAGAACTAGGCAAATAAAAAATAGTATCCACTCTACCCTTCCACCGATCTATAGAAAAACGTTTTGCTATCTTCTTGAGAGTTTTCTTAATAAAAAAATTGATAAAAGCTAGAAGTCCAAGGTAGATTACAGCTTCTAACCACCAAAACCGTTGCAAATCTGCAAAAGAAACACTAATCATGTCTATTGCTCTATAAAAAAGTAAATCCTAGTATATACTCTATGCGATTTTCTTAGACAAGGTGAAAAGCTGGATCAAAAAGCTACGCTTCTCTAAGATGCAAGAACCCATAATAATTATATTGGAGATAAGCAATATGCACTACCCTAGAGAATCGATTATAGTTTCTACTATTCGTTCCTTTTTTCGTTCTTTCGCTGTTTTTATCGGTTTCTTTACAGCTTTTATGCTTCTCTTATTTGGTTTAATCAGCCTTTCTTCTCCTTATATGCAGCCAGAAAAAAGTACGCTTTTGCTAAGCCCAGATGCTAAGGGGCAAAGACAACTACTAGGCCCTACTTCTGCAGTCATATTGAAGTTAGATATCTCTGGAATAATAGGAGTGAAAAATCTCACTACAGAGAAAATCACTTCTTTATTACTCGATGCCCAAGAAGGGATATTGCAAAATGATCGAGTAAAGGCTATTTTACTTTACATAGATACGCCAGGAGGAGCTGTGACAGATTCAGATGGAATTTATCACGCCATAATGGCCTTCAAAACAAAGCATAAACTGCCTGTTTACGCATATGTAGATGGACTATGCGCATCGGGTGGCATGTATATTGCCTGCGCTGCAGATAAGGTATTTGCCTCTTCTACTAGTGTTATAGGATCTGTTGGTGTGCGTTTTGGCCCAGCTTTTAACTTCTCTACTTTGATGCAACGCTATGGAGTAGAAGCTTTGACAATCACACAGGGTAAAGATAAGGATGCATTAAATCCTTTCAGACCTTGGAAAGCAGATGAAGATCTCTCTTATCGCAACTTAACCTCTGCTATATATAAAAAATTTGTAGATCTTGTTACATCAGCACGTCCTGCTTTGAACAAACAAAAACTCATTTCCGATTATGGTGCTCATGTATTTATATCTGAAGAAGCATTGGAATACGGCTATATAGATGCTGCAAATAGCAACTATAATGAAGCGCTAGAAGCACTTGCCAGCCAAGCAAACTTAGAAACTTATCAAGTGATGACCATACAAATCGCTCACAACTTTCTATCAGAGCTATCCCAAGCCAGATACTCTTTCATAGAAAAAATGGGTAATGTATTTTCCCCTAGAACACACTCTCTTTATCCAGAGTTAGAAGGTAAATTTCTCTATCTTTATCAACCAGGACAACTTCTTTAATTTTCTTTATCTCCTCCCTAACTTTAGGGAGGATTTTTTATATTCATGAATAAAATTTATATTGTTGATGCAGTCAATCTTTTGTTTCGAGCCTATTACGCCATCTCTCCTATGACTAATTTGAAAGGAGAATCCACTCATGCGTTATATGGGTTTATTCGCTCTGTTTATAAATTAATCAAAGATTTTTCTCCTGATTATTTAATTTGTGTATTTGATGGCCCAGATAATAAAAAATCACGAACCAAAATCTATAGTGAATATAAAAGCCATCGCACTTCTATGCCGCTAGATTTGGTGGAACAATTACAAAGGGCTTTATATTTTTGTGAAATCACAGGGATTCCTTTCCTATCTATTGAAGGAATAGAAGCAGATGATACGATGGGAAGTATTGCAAAATGGGCTGAAAAAGAAGGTTCTGAAGTATTTATCTGTTCCAGCGATAAAGATTTATGCCAACTTATTTCAGAGAAAATCCATCTCATTCATTTGCACAAAGATAACCTACTAATCGATGAACAAAAAGTAAAAGATCAATATGGAATTGAACCTACAAAAATTGTTGATTTTTTGGCTATAACAGGGGATACCTCTGATAATATTCCTGGATTAGAGGGTTTTGGACCAAAAACAGCATCCTTGTTACTCAATCAATATGGCTCTTTAGAAGAGATCTTAGCAAATGCTAGCAAGATCAAAGGAAAAAAAGGAGAAATCCTTATTCAGCAGGAAGAGATTGCTTTGATGAGCAAGCAACTCGCAAGAATTGATACACATATTGAAATTCCTATCCAACCCTCTTTTTTTCAACTTAAAAGCCCTAATATTCCAAAAGTTAAGCAATTTTTCCAAGAGATGCATTTTCTTTCTTTATTAAAAGAGCTTCCTCTTGATACAGAGATTTCTCAAGAAAACTACTGCTTAGTCAATGATTTAGAGTCCTTAGAACAGCTACTGATAAAATTAGAGCAAGAGACAAAGATTTGCATAGATACAGAAACAACGCATTTACATCCTATGTTAGCCCAACTGGTAGGGATTGGGTTTGCTATTCAAGCAGGGCATGCTTGGTATGTCCCTCTCAATGGATTTTTATGTAAAGAAGTTGTCATTAAAAAAATCAAATCGCTTTTAGAAAAAAAAGAAATGGGTTTTATTGGTCACAATATTAAATATGATTTACATGTACTGAAAAACGAGAATATCTCTTTACAATCGATTGACTTTGATACCATTTTAGCCTCTTATTTGTTGCACCCTAATACACAAAGACATAGTCTCGATGAACTCTCTTTGCAACGATTAGGCAAGGAGAAAGTATCTATTGAGAGATTAATAGGCAAGGGAAAAAAACAAATATCTATGCTAGACGTCCCTCTTGATCTAGTAAAGGATTACTGTTGTGAAGATGTGGATTGCACTCTGCAATTAAAAGAACAATTAGAATCAGAATTACAGGAGCAAGGTCTATGTGCTTTATTTACAGAAGTAGAAATCCCCTTGATTTTTGTTCTTGCAGAAATGGAACGTAATGGTATTTATGTAAATGTAAAAACTTTAGAAAAAACATCCCTTGCTCTCTCTTCTAAGATTTCGTATCTTGAAGAGCAAATTTATGAACTATCCGGTCAGAAATTCAATTTGAATTCCCCTAAACAATTAAGCTCTATTCTATTTGAAAAATTACAAATTAAACCTCCTAAGAAGACAACAACGGGTTACTCTACATCTATAGATGTGCTAGATACGCTTAAAGAAGAATACCCCATTATTAAAAAGATCATAGAATACCGCACTCTCGAAAAACTGCGTTCTACTTACGCCGATTCATTGCCTCTACAAGTAAATCCTATAACAAAACGGATTCACTGTACATTTAATCAATCTATAGCAGCAACGGGTCGTCTATCTTGTCAAAATCCAAACCTACAAAATATTCCAGTGCGAACAGAAGAAGGAAAAAAGATTCGTCAAGCATTCGAACCTCAAGAACTCGATTATAGTTTTCTATCAGCCGATTATTCACAAATTGAGCTAAGAATCTTAGCTCATCTCTCAGAAGACCCTGCTTTGACTCAAGCCTTCAACAATCAAGAAGATATTCATAGCTATACCGCTTCTTTAGTCTTTGGAGTACCTATTTCTGAAGTAACCTCCACTATGCGTTATCAAGCAAAAGCGGTTAATTTTGGAATTTTATATGGGAAACAAGCTTTTAGCTTAGCTCAAGATCTTAATGTTTCTTATAAAGAGGCAGAAACTTTTATTGCTACCTATTTTCAGCGTTATCAAAAAGTAAGAGATTTTATTGAATTCTGTGAAGAAACCGCGCGAAAAACAGGCAAAGTTGTAACCATTACCGGTCGTCAGCGCCCTATTTCGGAAATTCATAATAGAAACCCTTCTGTTCGAGCATTTGCAAAAAGATTAGCTATTAATACCCCCCTTCAAGGAAGTGCTGCGGATTTGATTAAAATAGCGATGATCCAGGTAGATAATTATCTAAAAAGATCTCCTAAAAAAGCTAAAATGATTCTGCAAGTTCATGATGAGCTCTTATTTGAAGCTTCAGATCAAGATGTTTTATTACTAGGAAAGGGAGTAAAGCAGATTATGGAGAACGTCATGTCTTTAAAAGTTCCTTTAGTAGTAGATATTGCTATTGGAAAAAATTGGAGTGAATGCTAAAATTGAAAAAGTTAGCTATAACTGGTGGGCTTTCCTCTGGGAAAACAACTGTATGCCGTTTATTTAAGGATTTGGGTGCTTTTGTTGTAAGTGCTGATGAGATTGTCCATAATTTACTAGTGCCAGACAGCGTAATTGGTCAGAAGGTAATCCAATTATTTGGTCCAAATATTGTTGAAAATAATTCTTTAAATAGAAAAAAAATTGCACAACAAGCTTTTCTTGATCTAAAGCTTTTAAAAACCTTAGAAGCATTAATTCATCCTGTTGTGTATACTGAAATTGAAAAAGAATACCAACGCGCTAGGCAGGCTGGTAAGTATCCTTTATTTATAGCTGAGATCCCTTTACTATATGAGCTATTTAAACAAGACGAATTCGATATTGTCATTACAGTTACAGCCGATCTATCTCTATGCCAAGAGCGATTCATTAAACAAACACATCAAACAATAAGAGAATTTGAGCAACGCATGGCTCAACAAATCAATCCTGAAAATAAAGCAAAAAAATCTGACTATGTGATTAAAAACAATGGAAGCTTAGCATATTTGACAGATCAAGTGGCTAAATTATATTCATTGCTAACCACGCAATAAAAATTTATAGGCAATTTAACGAAGGAGCCTCAACTTCAATGACAAACGAAGATACCACTCAAGGGTTTCAGGACCCAGAACAAAATAATTCTTCTCTTTCTATGACCACTCCCGTCGAGTCGATTACGAAAATAGCAGATCTTCAAAGAATGAATATGGACCAGCTTACACTCTTTGCACGAAATATTGGTCTAAAAAACCTCGGCGCACTTACAAAATCTCAGATGGTTTTTGAAATCGTAAAGTTTTTGTCTGAAAAACCTCAAGAGGTTCTGGTAGGAGAAGGAGTCCTTGAAATTCTACCAGATGGATTTGGCTTCTTACGTTCTCCTAATTACAACTATCTCCCTTCTGCTGAGGATATTTATGTTTCACCAGCACAGATTCGTCGCTTTGATTTAAAAAAAGGAGATACCGTATACGGAACTATCCGCTCTCCTAAAGAAAAGGAAAAATATTTTGCTCTGTTAAAAGTAGAGAAAATTAACAATAAACCTCCTGAAAAAGCCAGAGATCGTATTTTATTTGAAAACCTTACTCCTCTGTATCCCGATGCTCGCCTTGTGATGGAATGTGGTAAGGAAAAACTCAGCCCACGGGTGCTTGACTTAACAGCTCCTTTTGGAAAAGGGCAAAGAGGACTTATCGTAGCCCCTCCTCGCACTGGAAAAACAATGATCCTGCAAACCATTGCCAATTCTATTGCTGTCAATCATCCAGAAGTATTCTTAATGGTCTTATTAATTGATGAGCGCCCAGAAGAGGTTACTGATATGATTCGTAGCGTCAAGGGAGAAGTGATTTCCTCTACTTTTGATGAACCTCCTGAAAGACACGTTCAAATAGCTGAAATGGTGATTGAAAAAGCACGGCGTCTTGTTGAATATGGTCATGATGTATTGATTCTCTTAGATTCTTTAACTCGTCTAGCACGTGCTTATAATACAGTTCAGCCTCATTCTGGTAAAATTCTAACAGGAGGAATCGATGCAAATGCTTTGCATAAACCAAAAAGATTCTTCGGCGCAGCAAGAAATATAGAAGAAGGTGGCTCTTTAACAATTATTGCAACTGCGTTGATTGATACCGGATCTCGTATGGATGAGGTAATCTTTGAAGAATTCAAAGGAACCGGAAATATGGAGCTAGTTCTAGATCGACGCTTAGCGGATCGTCGAGTATGGCCAGCTATCGACCTGATTAAAAGCGGAACTCGTAAAGAAGAGCTTTTATATCATCCAGAAGAACTGGAAAAAATTTACGTTATGCGTCAAGCATTAGCAGATCTAGCTCCTTTAGATGCGATGAACTTACTACTTGGTCGCCTTAAGAAAACCGGTAGCAATGCTGAGTTTCTTCTCACCATGAAAGAATGATTTTCATCTTAAATTACACATCTTAAGTCTTTATTAAGATGTGTATTCTTTACATTTAAAAGAAAAGACCCATCCGAATCTCAACTTCTTGTCGATAATGTGGAAAATCGTGGATGATAGCTCTTTTATATGCTACAGAAAAAACAATTTTGGGAGTGATCAATTTTCCAACTGTTAGACTAAAAGGAACAAACCATTTATGCGTGATCCAGTTAAATCTGATTTCAGGATCAAAGTACAAAAACCACATTCTAGGTAAGTCGATATTAAGAATAGGTTGAATATAAGCTTGGCTAATAGAGTTCCTGTTCGATTGTCCTGCAAAGCTACACGCTTGCCTAAGCACAAGGGCTGTCCAAGCTCCGTCCATCCAACTACTAGCTAGGTCATATTTAATACCCAGTGTTGGCACTGCTTGGTATTTGCCAGACCCTAGGCTAGATGGTGTTGCCGAAGGAAAAATTAATTGACTACCAAAGCCCAATGTCCATTTCCCGTAAGTAGGAGTAATGAATAAAAGCTGAAAAAGAATATCATCTAAACCATTTTCTACTTGATCGGGCTCTTGGTGTAACCAGGCATAAGGGATATCAAGACGATTACTAATTTTCCATTGATTTTTAAATCGATAAGGCGCTTCAAATCTAGCTGTAAAAGTATTTTTATGTGGTCCTCCAAAAAACTGATTGTATTTCCATCTGGCATCAAAACGTCTTAAAGGCTGAGTAAAATCTTGACCTGTATTATTTTCCTCAGCCGCATGCAAGACAGAGACCAGACAACATAGAACCTGTATTTTTTTCATTTACTTGAAGGTGAAGTGTTCTCTCCCCGAGGTTCAACAATTTTGAACCAAAAATTAAAAGTATCAAAAAGAGATAAAAAGGTTTCCAATATTTGACGATCTCCTTTAACGGTTATTTTTTTTGCTTTTTCTGCCTCTGTAAATTTTAGTGTACCTAAAGCCATTTGATCGAAGTCCGTTCGCTTCATAGTTATTGTTGCATCTACTTTATTAACTTCCTTAGTGAAATAGTTTAAAACTCCATTTTTTACTTGAACCAGATATTTTTCTTTTATGTCTGGCAATTCGAAATAAATAGAAAGCTGCTGGTCTGCTGCACGCGGTCCATTTAATTGAATAGCAAGATAATCCAGTAAAGACTCTGTCGGCATAGATCTAATGATATCTGGACTAGCTGATGAAAGAAAGAGTCCCTTCTTTATCCCTTTTTTTAGTTCTTGTGCTCCCGTTAAATAACAATTACGCCATGTAGCGTTTTCTGATTGGTAACCAAGCTGCTCCAAAACAGTTGCAAGCAGATTCTTTGCTTTTTCATTGGAAGGTTCAGCAAAAACAAGATGATTTAATACCTGAGCAGCCCAACGATAATTTCCCTGATCATAATCTTTCTGTGCTTTTGCTAAGATAGCATCTGCTCCCCCCATATACTCTACCATTTTTTGCCCTGTTTCTATAGGAGGAAGTTGATGTAAGGTTGAAGGATTTCCATCGAACCATCCTAGATAGAAACAATAAACACCTTTTGCATTATGATTAAGCGACCCATAATAACCGCGGTTATACCATTCTTGACTAAGCGTTTTTGGGAGTTTAATCATTTCGCCAATTTCTAACATGGTGTATCCTTGGTTTGCCAAATGCAATGTTTGATCATGAATATATTTATAGAGATCTCGTTGCTTTTCCAAAAAATCCACTACCCTGTTTTTGCCCCAAGTTGGCCAATGATGCTGCGCAAAAACCACTTCAGCTTTCTCTCCAAACATTTCAATTGCTTGATTTAAATAGTGAGACCACGCTTTTGCATCTCTAATTTTTGCTCCTCGCAATGTATATAAATTATGCATAGTACGTGTTGCATCCTCAGCCGCACAAAGAGCTTTCAAATCAGGTAAATAGAAAAGCATTTCAGCAGGAGCTTCAGAATTGGGAGCAAATACAAAAACAAAACGAACCCCATCAATGGTTTTCTTTTCGCCTGTTTTTACAATGAGATCCGTTGGCAGAATAAGGGAACTTTCTCCTACAGATGTAGTAAGGCCAAGGCCTGATGTTACTTGGGCATAGGCTCCTGGTTTGATTAAGTTCCCATACATATAAGTAGCTCGCCTTGCTATCGCATTGCCTGTCATTATCGATTCATCTAGAGCAGCTTGAGTGAATCCCTGTGGAGCAAAGATTTTAACCATTCCTTTTTGAACTTCTTCCTGAGTAATAATCCCTCGAACTCCTCCAAAATGATCCATATGGCTATGTGTATAAATCACAGCTTTAACCGGTTTTCTTGGACGATGCTGGTAATAGAGATCTAAGGCAACTCTAGCAGTCTCTACAGAGACTAGAGGATCTATAATAATAAGCCCCTTCTTTCCTTCAATAATACTCATATTGGAAATATCAGCACCTCTTACTTGGTAAATTCGATCAGCCACTTGAAATAAGCCGGCCTTACACAAAAGTCGTCCTTGACGCCATAAACTGGGATTCACGCTATCTGGAGCTGATGGATTTTCCAAAAAATCGTATGTCTTTAAATTCCATATAACCTCTCCATTCGCATTTTCAATAATGCCATTATTAGGTAGAGGAGCTATAAAACCTCGATTGACATCCTCAAAGTCTTGTTGGTTATCAAAGGGAAGTTCTTTGAGAACTTTCTGATTTTCCTCAATAGTTAGTGAGGTGGGTAACGCATTTAAGATCCGTATTAATAAAAAAAATACAAACAAATTTTTCATAAAAAAGCCTATAATTTTTTAGGGTTCTATAGAAACTTTTTATATAAAAAATTTCATTTTCCATAAATATGGAAAGAGCTCTGCTAGATTTTTAAGAAGCTTTTTTGGTCTAAAAAATCTTAAGAAGACTAGATTGACTTCTTCAATATTGCGAAATCCTATTTTGAACCTATCCTTAGTTAAAATTAAATTACATCTTTATGATTTACAAATAATCTTATAAAAGATTACACTTGCCTTTTTTTTGATACGTCCATCAAGGATATCTTCTATGAAAAAGATTATATTTTTTCTATTCATTATTGTTTCTTTTGCTTTTTTTTTCATGAAGTATCAAAGTCCAGAACAATCAACCCAAGTGCTTCACCTAAATATGAAAGTAGAACCAAAAACAATGGACCCTCGCAAAGGAGGAGATTTGAGTTCTTCGCAAATGCATTCTCTATTTTTTGAAGGACTTGTAAAAGTTTACCCAAACCAATGCTTTAAACTAGCTCAAGCAGAATCGTACGAGGTATCAGAGGATCATCTCATATATACTTTTCACTTAAGAGATACGGTTTGGTCTAATAATACCCCAGTTACCGCTTATGATTTTGAGCAATCTTGGAAAGATGTTTTAGATCCCAATTTTCCCTCTATGAATGCTCAATTATTTTATCCGATAAAAAACGCAGACTTAGCAAAAAAAGGAATTGTATCTCTTGATGAAGTAGGGATTAAGGCAGTAGATGCAAAAACATTAGTAATTACTTTAGAAAGGCCCACCCCTTATCTGATTAATTTGCTTTCCTTTTGCACTTTTTCTCCTGTCAATATTAAAAATGACCGAGAAAATCCTAATTGGGCTCACAACACAGGCCCTAATTTTTTATGTAACGGTCCTTTTCTATTAGAAAAATGGGAACACGCCAATGAAATTATTGCTACTCATAATCCTCATTATCGAAAAACAGAAGATGTACATCCAGAAAAAATTATCTTCCACATTGTTGAAAATGATATAATTACTCTACAAATGTTTGAAAAGGGCTTAGTTGATATCATTGGAGACTCTCTCACTTCTATTCCTCTAGAGGCTATCCCTGAGTTAGAAAAAAAATGGAAAATTTCTAGAGAAGCAACTCCTACTACTATGATTATTGCTTTTAATACGGATAAAGCTCCTTTTTGCCATCCTAAAATCCGCAGAGCTTTTAGTTTAAGTCTTAATCGCCAACAACTAGTCGACAATATTGTCTATCAGGCAAGCTCTATTGCAACAAATATGATCTCTCCCTTATTAAAACAAAATCGCAATCGTTCTTTTTTTAAAGACAACGATGTAAGCCAGGCCAAGATCCTGCTAGAAGAAGCAATGACAGAGATGGGAATTACCAAAGAAGCTTTTGAACCTGTTGTTCTCTATTATCAATGTCTCTCTTCCGTAAACAGTAAAATTATGCAGACCATCCAACAACAATGGTTAGAGGCTCTAGGCATTTTTATTAAGATAGAATCTTTGGACTATAGAGTTATTGTGGATAAGTTAACACATGGCGATTACTTCATGTGTTATACTTTGTGGAGTGCGATGTATCACGATCCCATGAGCATTCTTGAAAGATTCAAATATAAAACTTATGCGAAGAACTTCACAAATTGGGAAAATACAGAATACATTCAACTACTCGATCGTTCTTTTTATGAACAAGGTGAAACACGCTTTCGTACTCTAGAAGAAGCAGAGGAACTACTCTTAAAAGACATGCCTCTTATTCCTTTATATCATGTGGACCTTGTTTACATCATAAATCCACGCTTGAATGTACCATTATGGGGAGATCGATTTCTATTGCCGATGCCTTCTAAGATTTAAAAAAAGAAAAAAATGAATATGCTCATATATCCAGATCCCAATTCTGATTTTATGAAAAACCGTTGCAACTTGAATGATTACATAAAAATTGTAGTAGATCCTGATGAAAAAGACGCAGAAAATCTTGATCTTTTTTCACAATTCATTAGCAGATCTTTAGAAAAGATCTTACCCGATGGCTTTATGAAAAATCTTTTGGCAAATCCTTCTCAAGAAAAAATGCGTTCTATGATTTTAGAACTTAGAAAAGAACAACCGCTTATCTCTTGGGATGATTCTCGCACAGCACCATGTTCGATTAAGATGAATCTAATCTGTGCTTCTGAATTTACAACAGGTATAGGAAGATATTTCTGTGATATTTTAAGTCGATGGTTAATTCCTGGAAAACTTTTAAATATTTCTTGCTCTTGCGGCGCAAATGTTATTTTTCATTGCTCTCCTAAACATGGCTTTTATTTCCACCAGATCTACATAGATATAATAGATAGCAATGATCTGATGCTTTTAAAAAACAATGTACTCAGTCTTCAAAAAGAAATCCGTTTGAATATCTTAGCAGTGAGATACGCTCGTCAAGTAATTTCGATTAAAAACTTATCTAACGAGCAAAAACGTTTTATGATTAAAGAGAACATTGCTTCTTCTTTAAATCATTCTACTAAAGAGCTCGATGGCAGTATGTTTAATTTGATGCATAGTTTGTTTTTACAACTTAATACTGAAAAAAAGATTTCTCGTATACAGCTCAAATTTGCTCCTTTTTTAAAACAGAAAGCAAAGATTTTTGATCGAGATATTTTTGAAGAGATTAGATATTATTCTTTTTTATTTGGCAGCCGATTTACCGCGGCTAGAGAATTACGTCATTTAATCCGCTTAGTTTCCTTTCAGTATTTATTTAGAAAAAATTTACTCTATCAACTTGCTAAAAATCCTGAAAAAAGACACTTAAGTTTAAAAGTTTTCCGCGCTTATCTCTCTTCTAATTCTGCTCAAGAGCAGAAACCTGTCTTGGGTATTATTGGCGGCATTAATGTATTAAAAGAAAGCGAATTATTTGAAGAACGTCACATATTAGAAGCTATTCGCCATTGTTTGCCTAATGTTTCCAAAGTAGAAAACTCTTTTGTTCTTGATCGTAGAACCCATGACCCTATTCGTCTTTTCTATTTAGAAATTGAGAAAAAAGATAATACCCCATTTACGATTGATGAAATTAAAGAGTTGCGTAAAAGTCTAAATCGAGAGTTAAAAGAGAATATAGAAAGCATCATCCACCCTGTTTTAATGCCTCGTAATGAAGAAGAAATCATGCGAAACATTGTATTGCTCAGTCGTCAACTAAAATATATTAATGATCTACCTCAAGTCACTATCTCTTTTAACACTCAAACAAAACACCAGCTCATATTTACCGTGATCTTACTAAGAGTTCTTAGTGATTCCTCTCCAGATATTATCCACTTATTCGAGAAAGCAGACACTTCCATTAAAATCGAGAGATTGGAAGTTAAATCTGCGGGATTATTGAGAAAAAAATATCAAAAAGAAGCGAATATCTTCTATATAGCTCTTAATAAAACCCCATTTTTACGTAGATTTTCTATTGATCTATTTAAGGCCCGTCAATTCCTTTCTTCTGAACTAAATCGTATCTTCAAAGGAGGCATTCGCGACTTCAATGGGGGCATTCTTTCTAAACAACAAGAGGTTTTTCACGAGCTTTGCAGCTCTTTTAAAGAGCTCTCTCCCCATGAAAATTTTTTATTAGAAAATTTCTTCTATTCACTTACTCCCCCTTTAAGCCAAACTTTGATTATGCCTTCTATACTAAAGATACTTTTTAATATGATGCTTAAAGCAATCAATGCAGACTACACCCACACCTCCATTTTTTATAAAACTCAAACTAAAGATGAGTTTTTCCTTATTATGTTTGCCTCCCCATTTATAGAAATTAAAAAAAAAATAGGGGACCTTATAAACAAACTCTGCATTCCCTCTTCTGATTTATGCCATACTCAAATAAGTATCTACGATACGCATTGTATAGGTTATATTTACCGCAGAAATGATCCGACCTCTTACCAGAAGTTATGTTCTACATTTGATGAATTTCTACAACAAGATCTCAGCTGGTTACTTTCTCAAGAAAAATTAAATCTAAACTAAATATTTTTTTGGTTTAGATTAAATTTGACTTGCATGGAAATAGCATAAAAATCATATTTTATATTTCTTTAAAGGTATATCACTGATGTTTAATCATAGACAAGATGCGGGAAATCAATTAGCAAAACATCTAATAAGCTATCAAAATCACTCAGATGCCCTTATATTAGGACTATCTTGTGGAGGTGTGCCCATTGCTTGTGAAATTGCTCAGCTATTACACCTTCCTTTTCACACCCTCATAGTTCGTAAAATTAGATCTCCTCACTCTACCCTGTCTCTAGGCGCTATCGCAGAGCAAGATGTAGAATTATTACATGCAGATTTGATCGGTATTCTTGATGTTCCCAATGACTATATAAGAAAAGAGCTTGAAAATCAAAAAACCCACTTAGAAAAACAAGCCAAATCCTATCCTATCTCTGAGCGTTCTCTCTACCAAAAACACATCATTTTAGTCGACGATGGCATGGCTACAGGATCTAGTATGCAAGTAGCCATACAAGCTTTAAAAAAACTACAAGTTGCAGACATTCACTTGGCTGTTCCTATTGCTAGCCATTCCTCTCTTACAAAGATCTCAAAAGAAGTGCAAACCACGTGTTTATTCTCTCCTTCCTTCTTCGTAAAAATCTCTGACTTCTATCACACCTTTGAACCCGTTAGCGATCTAGAAGTAACCCATCTTCTAAATTCTTCCTATCATCTTGCTACCATTTAGGCCATCTTAAAGATAAGTTCTTCAAAAGAGCATGCATTTTTAATAAATCTATAGCTTGCTGATATTATCTTGAATAATGGCTCTTCCCGCTTGAATAGGAGAGCTCTTTCGAAACCCATTAACGTAGCTCCAGATGATAAACGCCGGCAATCAGATTAAAACCGAAGACCAAACCTTTTCCGCCTATTCATTTGATCAAATGTGCTACGTTTTACTCCGGTGCATCGTCGGAATTTCTCGTTGTCTACATCTTTTGCTTTCTCCAATTTCATCATGCCCTTACGTACTTTTAAGGGCTTTTTTATTTCCTAGTTTTGAAAGAGCTCTAATGAAGTAGAAGAAATTCTAGCTTTTCCATTAACACCTGGAAATACATCAGATGTTTCTGTGGCTGATATTTTGTCGAAAGGAA
>PSRO01000033.1 GCA_003176115.1 Chlamydiota bacterium
AAGTCCTCTCAGAGGTAGCCTCTTCTAAGATAGCATTAGTCATAGGCACGCTTGAGTTGCTTGTATTCACTGTAGTTGACATAGTATATCACTCCAACGTTAAAAAAAGGATTAGAATAGCAAGGTAGAGGGTTTTTATGTAAGCAATTATTTATCGAAGGATCCAAGAGTAGTCTTTAAGAAAGTATTAAAGAAATATTACTTTTTAAGAAAGGTTAAATGCTCTTTTAAATAAGGCGCAGTTCTTGACCTAGAACTTTTTGCTACCTCTTCGGGAGTACCCTTTGCTATAATCTCTCCTCCTTTTAGACCACTACCCGGACCTAGATCAATGAGATAATCTGCAGAAGAGAGTAAATCGAGATTGTGTTCAATCATGATTACCGTATGGCCTTTATCGATTAATTTTTGGAAGATGGGAACAAGTTTAGCGATGTCATCTGCATGTAGGCCGACAGAGGGTTCATCCAATAAATAGAGAGTGTGTGCTCGTGTGGATTTGGACAGCTCTCTACTAAGACGCAAGCGTTGAGCTTCTCCACCGGAGAGGGTGGCTATTTCTTGGCCAAGAGCTAGGTAACCAAGGCCTACTGTTTGTAGAGTTTGTAAAATGCGTAGGGCTTTAGGGATGGGGGGAAGGAAAGAAAGAGCTTGCTCTACTGTCATGTGTAGAATATGTCCGAGGTGTTGGCCTTTATAGGTTACAGTAAGACTAAGGGCATTCAGGCGAAAACCTTTGCACGATTCACAAACGATAGATACATCAGGCAGAAATTGTAGGGAAACATGTCTTATTCCATGTCCTTGACAGGTGGTACACATCCCTTTAGGATGATTAAAGCTAAAGTTTTTAGGGGAAAGACCACGTTTTTTAGCTTCTGGAAGTGTAGAGAAAAATAAGCGAAGAGAGGTGAGTAAATCCATATAGGTAGTAATATCAGAGCGATTGGTTTGCCCAATGGGACTTTGATCGAGCATGAGGACTTTATCGACAGCTAGATTGCTAAAGTGTGTGTTTGAGTAAGTAAACTCCGATTTTTTTGTGCGGATAGCTTCTAAAGCAGCAGGATAGATCAGATCGGTTAATAAAGTGGACTTACCAGATCCTGATACGCCTGAAAGGCAGGTCCAAACATGTAGAGGAATTTGTGTAGTGATTTTTTTTAGATTATGTAGGTGCGCGTTTTTTATCTTGATAAAGGAAGGAGGCTTTCGACGAGAGGAAAGAGGGAGTTTCTTTTTTCCTGTTAAATAAGCCCCGGTTAGAGAATGGGGATTGTTTTGAATTTCCTGCAGCGTGCCCTGTGCAATAATTTTACCGCCTTCTTTTCCTGCTTTTGGTCCAAAGTCCAATATATAATCGGCAAGTTGAATCGTAAGCGGATCATGCTCCACTAAAACAAGGGTATTGCCTAGTTCGCAAAGATGCAGAAGAGCACGGTTGAGCTTTTCATTATCATAGGGGTGCAGTCCAATGGTTGGTTCATCTAATACATAAAGACAGCCTGTTAAACCACTGCCGATTTGTCTGGCTAATCGAATGCGTTGGGTTTCTCCGCCAGAGAGAGTAGGGGCACTGCGCTCCAAAGAGAGATATCCAAGGCCGATCATTTGTAAAAACTTTAAACGTTGGGTGATTTGATCTAGGACATCTTGCATAAACTCTATATCGGTTGTTAGAGAGCTTACAAACTGTATCGCTTGGTCAATAGGAAAACGACAGAGTTCTGCAATCGATACTTGCTTAATGGTCACATGACGAGCAAGAGGGTTTAATCTTGTGCCTTGGCAAGCAAAGCAGGTACTTTGATTAAGCAAGGCAGAAAGAATTTGCTTAGTATGAGGATTTCCCATTTTTGCTAAGTTGGCAAGTATAGGGTTAAATCCTAACCATTGTAATTCTAACTGATCTAAAGAAATAGTTTCTTTAGCTCCGTTAAGAAGAAAATGGATCTGCTCCGGTAGAAGAGATTGCATAGGTTGATCGGGATCAATTCTCTGTTTTTTTAATAATTGATAAAAAACTTTAAGGCAGTATTTAGAGGCTGCTTTTTTCCAGAAAATGCAGATAAGCTCATAGGAAGAGAGCTTCATTACCTCTGGAAACCTACAAAGATCAGCTCCATACTGGAATCCTAAACCATGGCACTCTAAGCACATTCCTTGTTCTGTATTGAAGGAAAAAGTATGTGGGGTAATAGGAGGATAGGATTTACCGGTGCTAGGAGCCGCAAAAGAGAGATTAAAAAATACATCTTGATTTTCCAGGGCTATGACAAGAGATCCTTGAGAAAGATCAGAAGCTTTTTCAATAGCATCAAGCAAACGATGTTCTATTTGGGGCTCTATCTGTAGACGATCAATGACCAAGAATATTTGATGTCGGCGATTGGGATCAAAGGGAATAGGATCATCTAGAGTAAAATAGATGTTATCTAAACGAATACGCAAGTAGCCTAATTTTTGCAGACGTTTAGAAAGATCGATAAAGCTTTCAGAGCGCTTTAACTCTATGGGAGAGAGAACCTGTATTTTAGTATGTAAAGGTAATTGCATGAGACTTTTTAATACATATTGTTTACTAATTGTGCGGATTTGTTCTTTTGTCTCAGGACAATGAGGAATGCCTAAGTGTGCATAGAAGATGCGTAAAAAATCGTAGATCTCCGTCATGGTCCCAATAGTAGATCTGGGATTACCTGTATGATTTTTTTGTTCAATCGCAATGGCAGCTGAGAGGTTTTCAATAGACTCTACTTTAGGCTTAGGCATTTGCTTGACAAATTGCCGCGCATAAGGAGAAAGAGATTCAATATAGCGCCTTTGTCCTTCTGCATAGAGCGTTTCAAAAGCTAAGGAAGATTTCCCAGAGCCAGAAGGACCTGTACAGAGAGTAATTTTATTTCTAGGAATAGAAACATCTATTTCTTTTAAGTTGTTCTGAGAAGCTTTTACAACGAGAATTGCCTGGTTTTGTTGTTCTGATTTTGCGATAGAAGAAGGTGGTAGCAAAGGTAGAGATTTTAATGCTTGTTTGATAAAAAAAGCGGTGGGGGTATGCATTTTAGCCAGTTTTTCAGGGGTTGTAGAGGCAATTACTTTACCTCCTTTTTCCCCTCCTTCAGGTCCTAACTCAACAACCCAGTCCGCTGTTTTAATCAGGTCCATGTTATGCTCGATGACTAAAACGCTATGACCTTTGTTAACTAGCTTTTGTAATACTTGAAGTAATTTATCAATGTCATAAAAGTGCAACCCTGTTGTGGGCTCATCTAAAATATACATAGTATGCCCTCTGCTTGAGCGAGAGAGTTCTTTAGCCAACTTAATCCGTTGCGCTTCACCTCCTGATAGAGTAGGAGAGGCTTGGCCTAATTTTATATACTCAAGCCCTACTTGATGCAACATGTCTAATTTTTGATGGATATGGGGAATAGAGGAAAAGAATACAGACGCTTCTGCAATAGTCATTTCTAAAACATCATAGATCGTTTTTCCTTTGTAGGTAATGGATAAGGTATTTTCATCAAACCTTTTCCCTTCACAAACCGTACATTCTACCCATTCATCTTCCATAAAATCCATATCTACCTTAATCATCCCCATGCCATGGCAATGCGTACAAGATCCTTCTTTGACATTGAAACTAAAGCGACCTGCTGTATAACCTTGCGCAATACTTTGAGGAAGTTGACTGTATAGATCGCGAATATTATCAAAGAGCTTAATGAAAGTAGCGGGATTTGATCTGGGAGTTCTTCCTATGGGAGTTTGATCAATCGCGATCACTTTATCAATCTTTTCTATGCCCTCTATGTTTTTATAAGCTCCAATAGGCAGTTTTGCATGGTGAAGGGCATTAGCCAATATGGGATAAAGGGTGTCTGTAATTAAAGAGGATTTACCTGATCCCGATACCCCTGTAATAGCAACGAACAAATGCAAGGGAATTTTAAGAGTAACTTGCTGTAGATTGTGATGAGAAGCTCCTTCAATGGTTAAAAAAGAAGAGCTTGTGCGTCGTTTAGGAATGGGAATTTTTAATTTACCAGAAAGGTAAGCGCCTGTAATAGAGGAGGGGCTGTTTAGTAAATCTTCCAGCGAACCACAAGAGATAATCTCACCTCCTTCTTTTCCTGCCTTTGGGCCTATATCGACAATGGTATCAGCTGCGCGAATGGTCTCTTCATTGTGCTCTACAACAATCACAGTGTTGCCTAGCTCTTGGAGTTTTCTTAAAGTATGTAGCAGCTGCGTGTTGTCCTGTGGATGCAAGCCCACCGAAGGCTCATCGAGTACATAAGTGGCACCTACAAGTCCTGAGCCAATTTGTGTGGCCAAACGCACACGTTGTGTCTCTCCTCCAGATAAAGTAGGGGCGCTGCGCTCCAGGCTAAGATAATGCAAACCTACTCCTTTTAAAAAGGCAAGACGTTGCTTGATCTCTTTTACAAGTTCTTCTGCAATGATTTGTTCTTCATCGGTAAAGATAAGATTATCAAAAAAAATATAAGCATCGTGAATAGATAAATGCGTAATTTCTGCAATTCTTTTATTCCCAACAGTAGCTGCTGCTGGATAAGGCTTAATGCGCTCTCCTAAACAGCCAGGACAGATGGATTCTGTAATCAATTCTTGCATTTTTGCACGATAGAGATCGCTTTGCGCTTGTTCGTAACGTATCTTTGCATCAGCTAACACGCCTTTAAAATGCACATACTCTGTCCAACGCGTTTTTTTTACAGGATGGACAAATTTCATTCGTGTCCATTTTTGCTCTATTCCATACAGAAACACTTGTTTGGCTTTATCGGAAAGATCTTTCCAAGGAGTACTTATATTAAAGCCATAAATACGAGCTAAATTATCGTAAATATTGCCCCAGCGCACCGTATTATAGGAACCTGCAATTGCGCAGCAGTCTTCTTTAATAGACAGATTGGAGTTGATGATTTTCTCTAAATCAAAATCCTCTATCTTGCCTAATCCTAGGCATCTCGGGCACATTCCTTTAGGATGATTAAAAGAAAAGTCGGAAGGTTCTAAAGGAGCATAAGATAAACCAGATTCTGAAGAGAAAGCATGCTCGGAAAAAAGCAGCTCTTCTTGTGTATCGACAAGAATGATGCGCATGACGCCAAAACCTGCTTCTAAAGCTTGAGAAATAGATTCAAGAAGTCTTTTTTCTTCATCTGGATCCAGAGTTAGCCTGTCAATGATGAGATCTACGTTGTGTGCTACTTTTCCATCAATGGCAATCTCTTCTGTTAGGCTAACTACTTTCCCATCTAGAAATACTTTGGTAAATCCTTTACGTAAAAGCTCTTTAAAGTCTTCTTTGAATTCTGCTTTTTTATTAGAAGCATAAGGTGCTAAAATCAAAATTTTAGTACCTGTTTTAAGTTTTTGGATGCGTCGTGTGATTTGACTCATGCTTTGAGGGGTTACTACCTGCTTACTAATGGGACAATGAGCAATTCCCACCCGCGCAAAAAGAACACGTAGATAGTCGTAGATTTGGGTGATTGTTCCCACCGTGGATCTTGGATTGCGACCAGCTGTTTTTTGTTCAATAGCTACAGTAGGGGATATTCCCTCTATACTTTCTGCCTTTGGCTTTGGCAAATCTCCTAAGTGGCGTCTAGCATAAGTAGAAAGAGATTGTAGATAACGCCTTTGGCCTTCTACGTAAATGGCAGAAAAAGCTAGCGAGGATTTGCCTGACCCCGACACACCTGTAAACGCAATCAGCTGATTGTGATTTAAAGTAAGATGTACTTCTTTTAAGTTGTGAACGGCTACTTTTTTTAAAATAATCTGGCGCATAGAAAACAAATCATACATTATTTCCCTTTTTTCGAAATACTTGCATTAAGTATCATAATCCCTTTAGACAACCATTAAACAATAATCTATAGCACATGTTAAGAAAGACCAAAATTATTTGTACGATTGGCCCCTCCGTTAGAAGCTATGAAAAAATTTTACAACTCATCGACGCAGGAATGAATGTAGCTCGCTTAAATTTTAGTCATGGAAGCGCCAAAGAACATCAAGAGACCATTGCAATGCTAAAAAAAGCTCGCAAAGAGAAAGGAGTGCCTCTTGCCATTATGCTAGATACTAAAGGACCTGAAATCCGTTTAGGGGCCATTAAAAATCATTGTTTAGAAGTCTTTTCTAAACAAAAAATATTCATTACTAAAGAAGAAGTGCTAGGAGATGCTAATGGCATATCTATCCAGCCCTCTTTTGTGCTCGATTCTCTTCAAGTAGGCACTCAAGTTTTATTTGATGATGGCTATATACTAACCAAAGTTATAGAAATCTCCAAAAAAGGGGTTTTAGTTGAAATAGAAAATCATGGGATTATTCGGTCTTATAAAGGTGTAAATGTCCCGGGAATCAATATCGATCTACCTTCTATGACAAAGCAAGATGTAGAAGATATTCTATTTGGCTGTAGATTAGATGTTGATCTGATTGCGGCTTCTTTTATTCGCTCTGCTGAACATGTTTTAGAAATCAAGCGCTTATTGATGAGTCAAGAAAAATCGGAGATTCTCATCATTGCTAAGATAGAAAATAGTTTAGGTATACAAAATTTTGACGCCATCTTGCAAGTAACCGATGGGATCATGGTGGCAAGAGGAGATTTAGGAGTAGAACTACCTTTAAATCAAGTACCTCGATTACAGAAAATGATGATTCGCAAATGTCGCCAGGCAGGTAAACCCGTTGTGACTGCGACTCAAATGCTAGAATCAATGATTGCAAACCCCCTGCCAACACGTGCAGAGGTATCAGATGTAGCTAATGCAATCTATGATAGTACATCTGCTGTTATGTTATCAGGAGAAACCGCTGCTGGAAAATATCCTATTCAAGTAGTACAGATGATGAAAGAAATCGCAGAAGAGACAGAAAAAGATTTTAATTATCGGCAATTATTTGCTAATGATTCAGCAAAGGGTTTTAAGGATGTAGCCATAACAAACTCTGTAGCTCTAGCATCGGTTAAAACCGCCTATAACTCTGATGCAAAAGGAATTTTTGTTTTTACCAACAGTGGATTTTCTGCACGAGCCCTATCTCGTCTTCGCCCAGAGATTCCCATTATTGCTTTGACCCCTCATCGTAAAGTATACCATCAATTAGCTCTTGAATGGGGCGTTATCCCTGCTCTATCTTCTGCGCAAAAAAATATCCAAGAGGCTTTTATACAAATAAGCAATTTTGCTTTGGAGCAAGGAATTGTGCAGTTAGGAGATTTAGTGGTAGTAGTAGCAGGAGATCCTTTCGGGATTAGTAGAACGACTAATACCATGATTGTAGAGACTATCGTGAAATGATTAATAACACTTAAGAAATAGCTGCAGCTCTTTAGATGCTTCTTTTAAAGCGGTTAAAAAAGAAAGCTTTTGCATTTGGGGTGCCATTTCTGGAATGGCAGTTAGATCAATTAAAGCTGCTTTGAGAAAGTTCTCATGACTGTGGACTTGATCATGATATTGATTCATTAAATCCACCAAGGTTTTTGCGTGCTTTCCTATTTCTTCGCGGCTGGGGCTAAAGTGTTCATCTTGTTGAATCTTAGAAATTAAAGAATCGACTTTTGCTTTTAATTTTTCAGCCTCTTTGATAAAAAGAGGATGGGCTCCTGAGGAAGGTTGAAAAGCGCTCATACGCATACTCCTTAGTTTATAATTTCATCCTACATTTACTATATTAATAATTCAATGTTTTACTATTAATTACGTATTTATTTTGGATTGTATTAAACTAAGTGCTACTAAACTAGCTGTTTCTGTTCTTAGAGTATTCGGATGAAGACGCATGGGTTTAGCATGTAGATGCGAGATTAAATAAGATTTTTCTCCATCAGACAATCCTTTTTCTGGTCCAATACAGAAGATAATAGGAGAGCTGAACTCTTTTTTAGGAATTTCCCACAGATAAGGACTGTGTGAAGAAGGATCGCCAAATAACATAGGGGCTTTTGCCTGCCGCCACTGGTTAAGGGAAGGTTTTATTTCTATACTAGGCAGATCGAGCCTGCCGCATTGTTTAAGAGCTGCAATAGAAAGAGCTTGTAAACGATGTAATTGCTGATCAGAAATCCCTTTTTTTTCACTAAGCGCTGCAGGAAAAAGCCAAAACTCTGTCGCATTCAGCTCTGTGGCTTTTTCCACGATCCATTCTAGATGGATCATCTTAGCAATCCCTTGGGCTATAATAATACTTGGCTTAATGTCTTCTGTTACTACGGATAATATTTCTATTTGCACGCGCATTTTCTCTACTTGTACAACACATCCGGTAGCCAACTGTCTTTTTCCATTTACCAATTCGATTTCTTCTCTTAAGCGAATACGACCTACATTAAGATGATGTAATTCTTTGCCAGTAACAGATAAGACATCTGCTTTTTGAAAAGAAGATTCCAAAAAAAATCGGTTATGGGGCACGCAAAACCGCCCTTTTTAAAACCTGAGAAAAAGGTTGATCGTCTTGCGTGTTTCCTAAGCGATACAATTGCTCTAAAGAGATGATCTGAAAAGCAGATAACTTTAAAAAGTAACGATAGAGCCTGTGGCAAGAAGAAAAGTTATAAATTAACTTATAGCAGAAGTTGCTCTGCAAAAGGTCCTCTTCTTTTTCATAATACTCTATTTGCATATCTTTGATTTGTACACAGTAGTTTTTATGCACTTTAAGTGCAATGAATTCATATGGATACACTTCTCGAAAGGCGATCAAATCAGAGGCTATTTTTTCAAATAAAGATCTTTCTTGAGGCAAAATTATACAAATAGAGTCAAAACGAAACTTTCCTTTTATTCTCTTTAAGGTTTGTTGTTTCCAGCGATTATGTAACCAAAGCCATTGGTCTGGTTTTTTCATAATGCTTGTCTCTAGTATAGATAAGGCCTGCAGCATCATTCTCTCTATTTCTTGATGAGCAGGAGCTTTTCGATTAGGCCAAATAGGCTTGGAATAGCGAATACGATAACCTGTTTTTTGACGCTTCATAGTCGCTACGACAAGAGGGGACCCTGTTCGATAAGATAACAATGCAGGTATAGGAGATGTCCAAGCTTTTCTACCTAAAAAAGAAGAGCACAAACCACTCTCTGGCATTCCTTGATCACCGACGATTCCCAAAAAAAACCCTGCTCTTAAAGCTTTTAATCCTTCTTTTATCGCTTCTCTAGGATGGATGATCTTGCCGCCGTATTTTTGTCTGATTTTAAGGGTCCAGTTATAGAGAAATTGGTTTTTAATCGGTCTTCCTATGGCAACGCCTCGCATACGCTTTGTTCCCTCTAGAAAAAAAAGTTCCCAGTTTGCTTGGTGGCCACAAAAAAAGATCGGAGGTGTCCCTGTCTTGTATAGACTTTCTACCTGTTCTGGATTTTCGCATTGCACAAGATGATGGATATTTTTTTCTCTAGAAAGCTTAGGGTATTCTAAACAAGTAATCATTACATTTTGTATAGAGCGCTTAGCTAGAGAAACCACTTCCTTTTTAGAGAGATGCAGACTACTAGCTAGACTCAAATTGCTCAATGCACGCTTACGGAACTTAGAAGATCCATAAAAAAGACAAGCCCCTAGAAAAGCTCCTATTTTATGAATACTTCGATAAGATAACCAACGCAAAGGCCAGGTGAATACTAAAATAGTAAAATATATCAAACGATCGGAGAACATTCCTTATGTATAGCAGATTAAGGTTAATATATGAACAGACAAGTTATTCTCATAACCTCAGTGTTGGGTTTAACTAATTAACAATAGGATAGATAGAACAAGAAAAGCAGTGTAAAAAGACCTCTTATGATGTATAAGTTTTGTTTGCAAAAAAACAACACACACCAAAAGAGGTCTAAAATGGAAATGCTTGTTGAACTCTACTGCTCTGTAGAGGGTTTTTTGGAAGAGTTTTAATCAGCAATGGGAACAACATCTTATTAACCATAATAAATCTCCAAGAGGACCTAAAGCAGAAATGTCTATTCCTGAAATAATGACGATTTCTATTTTATTGCACCCATCAGGCCATAGAACTTTTAAAAATTTCTACTGTAATTATGTTACGGTTCATCTTCGAAAAGAGTTTCCTACTCTTATTAGCTACAGCAGATTTGTTTACCTTCTAAATTTTTATCCCTCTATTTGCTGATCTTTTACATAACAAAGGTACAAGTTTGCCATAACAAAAGAAGTAGGAAAAATACAGTTTTTGCAAATCTTGCAAAAATGGGAAAAACAGGAGCAGGATGGTTCTTGGGAATTAAACTTCACTTAAATTATCAATGAAGTAGGAGAAATTCTAGCTTTTCCATTAACACCTGGAAATACATCAGATGTTTCTGTGGCTGATATTTTGTCGAAAGGAA
>PSRO01000055.1 GCA_003176115.1 Chlamydiota bacterium
ACGGTAGTAGTTCCCCCTTTTTTTCAAAATTTGTAATTAAATGTAAATTATCTTCAAGGTTTGTTTTGTGTATTACGAGATTTCGATGACAAGGTTACAACAGGGCCATTTTTGAAATGGTTTCCTTAAAACAACAAAAGGTTGTCTTATTTATATGACTATAATACTATGACTATAGTCAATTAATAGGTTTTCTATGGATGAAAAAATGCAGGCAGCAAAATTCAAATCAGAGTGTCTTAAGGTCATGGAACGAGTAAAAAAAACACGAAGAAAGATCGTTATTACTAAAAGAAATGTTCCTATTGCTAAATTAGTTCCAATAGATGCGGAAGACGAACAAGTTTTTGGGAGGCTTAAAGGAACAGTCCACTTTAAAGGTAGCATAATTGATTCTATTGAAGAGGGCTGGAATGCCAATTCTTAAAAAGTTAAAACGACATAGAATCCTTCTAGATACTCACGTATTTGTGTGGATAATGAATGACAGCTCTCTTTTAACCAAAGAGTTTAAAAAGTCCTTTGAGTTTATTTTTAAAACTCAAGGCGCTTTATTATCTCCTATGTCCATTTGGGAAATAGGAATGTTGGTTGATAAAAAGCGGATAGAGATAGATATGGACGTATTAGACTGGATCGATAAAGCGTTAGATTCTCCTGGGATATTCGTTTGTCCTATATCTCCTCGTATAGCAATTCAAAGCACTAGGCTTCCAGGTGAAGTTCACTTGGACCCCGTAGACCGTCTGTTAATCGCTACCGCTTACGAAGAAAACGCCGTTCTTATTACATGCGACAAAAAAATTATTGATTATGGAAGAGGGAAATTTATTACTGTTTTTAACCCGTCTAAACATTAGTTTCTTTAGTAGAACAGATTTTTAAGCGTTCCTGGATTGTTTGTAAGAATAATGAATGGCAACTTCTAATCGTTAAAATAAATTTAATAAATTCCGACTATTCCGCAACAATCTGCAGAATAGCCTTGACTTTTTTGCAACAATCTGCAGAATTGTCATACATGGAACGATTTCAACAGCAGAGCATTTTGCGCGATCTTCAGAAAAAAATGGTCATTTTGTCAGGGCCTAGACAGGCTGGTAAAACAACCTTAGCCAAGACTATTTCGAAGCAATTCACCTCCTCGATGTATTTAAATTATGACAACTCTGAAGATCGAAGAATTATTTTAAAAGAAGCTTGGTCACCTTCTGTTGAACTTCTCATTTTCGATGAAATCCATAAAATGCCTAAATGGAAAAACTACCTGAAAGGAGTTTACGATACAAAGTCTGAGCTGCAAAAAATTTTAGTGACGGGAAGCGCTCGTTTGGAAGTTTTCAAACAAGTAGGCGATTCTCTTGCTGGTCGTTACTTTCTACATCGTCTCATGCCTCTTTCTCCTGCTGAGTGTGAAAAAGTTCATGTTAACTACACAATTGATCGTTTCTTAGAAAGAGGAGGATTTCCTGAGCCTTTTCTAACTCAAGACTTAATTGATGCTGATCGATGGCGACTACAGTATATCGATAGCCTGTTAAGAGAAGATGTTCTTGATTTTGAAAACATTCAGAATTTAAATGCTATTCGCTTAGTTTTTGAATTGTTAAGAGAAAGAGTAGGATCTCCTGTTTCTTATAGTTCTATTGCTCAAGATGCTGCGATCTCTCCCAATACAGTGAAAAAGTACATTCAAATTTTAGAAGCACTTTACATCGTGTTTCGCGTAACACCATTTTCACGTAATATTGCTCGCAGCTTATTGAAAGAGCCTAAAATTTACTTTTTTGATATTGGACTTGTTAAAGGTAGTTCGGGAGCTCGGTTTGAGAACTTGGTGGGGTTTTGTCTTTTGAAACATGCATTAGCAAAGGCCGATTATCAAGCTAAAATAGTTTCATTGCATTATCTGCTTACAAAAGAGAAAAAAGAGGTGGATTTTGTGCTAGCTCGAGATAATCAGATGGAAAAACTCATTGAAGTAAAGCATTCAGACCATGCAATAAATCCAAATCTTCGCTATTTTCATGAAAAATATCAGACGCCATCTGTTCAAGTTGTCAAAGAATTAAAAAGGGAGTGGGTTGAAAATCAAATAGAAGTCGTTCAGGGCGTGAATTTTTTAAGATTGTTGTATTTATAACGTAGAAAGTGCTGTATCACAAAAAAGCAATAAAACAGGTTTTATTGCTTTTCTATCCTATAGCGGTCATTTGAGAATTTCTTTGAATGAACCCGTTTAACTCTTCAATTAAGATGCGATATCTTCCTTTAGGGCTAATTTGCATGGCTTTAATCTTCCCGCTTTTAATAGCGCGTCTAATTGTTAGAGGACTCATGCCTAACATAACAGCCGCCTCGGGCAAAGTAACAACTTTTCTAGATGTGTCTAAGAGATGATTATTCATAAGTGGCTATATACTAGTTCCCTATTCAGTCCTTTGTCAAATAAAATATTTATTATAGCAAACTGCTCAAAAGAAACAGTGGTTGCAAAAAGGAGCGTAGGTGTTGTTTATTTGATTACACGCCAGACTATGTTGCTGTAGTGCGGGAAGATCACCCACATTAACACACTTTTTAATCCCAAAGTCAGGTGTTACTAAATCACACTCTCTCCCAGAGGCATAAGCCAAAAAACAACTAGTAACACCCGACAAAATAGTGAGAATAATGGAAAAGAAAAGCATTAACCAAAAAAAATCAGAAGGGTTTTTACTGATTCTTTTCTTCATGTTTTTCTTCTTCTTGATCGCGAATAGCACTAGCAACCTCAACAACTGTATTCATAATTTGCAGGCCGTGATATCTCAATGCAGCATCACAAATGTTTGTTAATGATTTTTCCATTTTCTCATCTATTTCAAGCATTTTTATTTTAGTCATTTTACCCTCAAAACCGGTTTAAACTTCGTAAAAATGATAACAAAAAAATTAAAAACTGAAAGAATTTTTTTTTATAAAAAACTAATGATATTGAGTCTAAAAGCATCTGTTTTTTAATAAAAGACTAATTTCTTGCAATCTGTTATAGTTAATCTTCAAATAAAACGGGTAAAATCGTAGTGGACCGCATAGAACAATATCAACCTCTGTAAAACCAGGTTTATTAAAACCTGATTAACCATAGTAACCTCTAGCAAACACGGACCTTTTATTACGAATGATCTCAATAGCAAACAATCCTCCTTGTTTATTAAACGACCTCATTGTGTCCATAATTAGCCTTATGGACACATAAGAGCGCAGTAAGCTTTTTAAAATAAAAAAAAGAAAACACTATACACATTAAGTGAAAATACATAATTTAAAGATCGGAAATGATCTTCTTTGAGTAAGACGAATTTTGTTAAGCTTTAAAAGTAAAAAGCAGAGATTTTTCGTTGTATTCTATTTACAAAGATAAAATAAAAACTTTACCATGTATGAATACAGAAATAATAGAATTAGAAGAAAAACACAAACTCAACTACAAGCAAGTCGTTGAAATTAAAAACGAAAAGCTTTGGCAGGCTCTTTCTAGAGTTAATTTGCGCACTGCAATTATTGAATGGATTGAAACAATTACAAATCCCTGCACTAAAAGTTCCTACACAACTTCCATGAAAGAGCTGTTAGAAAGGGGCTTTCTAAATCCAAGTTGGAGTTTGCAAATATTTGGAGTTCTATCAGCAAACGCGATTGTTGATCAAATAAAAGTTCAAACAATCTATATAAAAAACAAAACAGCAGAGGGCTCAAAACAAGAATGGTCGATACGGACTAAAGAGGCCCGTATTAGTTGTTTACTAGCTTTCACAAGGTATCTATCTAGAAAAACAGAAGGAATCATTGCTAAAGCAATCCCCAACAGAACTGGCTTAGAGAAAACTTTTAGCCCTCCTTCCAAAAAGGTGAAAACAGAAGCTTTGAACAGAGTTCAACTCCATCGGTTTTTAGAGGAACTAGAACAAATCAATCCAAGAGATACTTTAATAGCAAAGCTATGCTTACATGGAGCAAAAAGGATTAATGAAGTGCTTTCTTTAGAAGTTCACCGTATTGATTTCGAAAAAAGACAAATCTTATTTAAACAATCTAAAAGCAAACTAACCGATGATTTCACAATTATCAATTTCGAAAAAGAAGGGGCGCAGGTGTTACTTCAGCAGTTAAAGGATTACATACAGACGAGAAAAGGGCTTGTCTTTCTCACAAAAAATAATAAAGGGATAAAAAAAACGCAGGTGGATCGAAATTTTTCAAAAGCAGGAAGAAATGCACGAATCCCCTTTCGAGTAAGTGCGCACAACCTAAGAACTACAGCTATTACTCTTTGGAAAGAAGATGGGTTTAGCGATTCTTTAATTATGAAAGCAAGCGGCCACTCTAGCAGCGAAATGGTCCATCGGTATGATAGAACAGACATTGCCGATAATGTAACTAGTAAATCCTACCTATTGTAAAGCGACGTTTTTTAACTAAGCAACCCTTTTCTCGCGTGCATTTGGATCAAAGAAGTAATTTTTAAAGTTTTGTGTGCCTTGTTTAGCAATAAAAACAGCTTTATTGTTAACAGGTTTTATTGCATTAAATCAATTTGAAAAAAAGCTAAAAAACATGAAAAGACTTATAGCTTAAAAAAGCTTAAGAACTGGAAGGCTTCAACAAGGAAGCCAGGTTGGGAAAACTTTCTATATAAGAAAGTTAGAAAAAACCCATGTCGATTTTTACAAAATTAATTTAGAGAACAAGAGACGATAGCTTACACTCCCTTGACACACGAAAATCACCCTTCTACCGGCAAAGAGAGCTGTCTTTATTGCTAACCAGCTTACAATAAAACTTGCCTATCTGTTTTTTTAAATCGAATTCAGCTAAGGCCATTTCTATAGCTTTTTCTACAATGAGTGTTTTAGAAATCTGTTTGCTTCCAGAAAGACGTCTAATTTCCATCCACTTATCTTCTAGGTCTCGAAGAGTCCTAACGGATAAATTAAAAGTAGCTTTTTCTTTAGGTTCCTCTAAAACTGGTGTTTCTTCATCTGTTCCATCAAGCAGCATCTGCTTCAATACGGTTTTATTGTTAGATTGTTTTATTGCTTTATTTCCAGCTGTGTTTTCTTGTTTTATTTTTTTATTGCTTTCTTGCTTGTTAGGTTCAGACATGAGAGAGCTCATGATATCGGGAGTTTCTAGTCTATCGCCCATAATTGAGTATCCTTTCTACTGTTTTTTGATAGTCTTTTGCTCCTGAAGAAGAAGGGGCATATTCATAAATTGTTTTACCGAAACCAGCTGCTTCAGATATACGCACTGAGTATTTAACCGGCTCGCAAATTTGTTCGGAATAGTATTTTTTTAGTTGTTCTAAAATCTCAGAAGATTTCTTTACTCGACGATCCCAGAAAGTAGGCAATAAATACGTGTGCTGTAGCTTCTTATTGAATTTCTGCACACTTTTCAGCCTTTCTGCAAACTCGACCAAACTGTTAAGGGTAAGCACTTCCAGGCTAACAGGGGTAAGCACTTCTAAGCAGTAAAACAAAGCATTAATTGTAAGCGTGTCCCAGCTTGGGGAAGTGTCCACAATTACAAAGTCAAATTTTCCTTCTATTGAATAAAGAGATTCGGAGAGCGTTTGCTCAGAGCTAAAATCTTTTCGACCTATTGCGCGCTTTATGCCGGATAAGCCTCTACCTCCAGACAAAATCCAAAGGCCTTCCCTTGCTTGGAACAGGGCTTGTTCTATACTAACTTGTTCGTTAAGCACATCTGCTAACCCATACTTTGGTTTTACCCCTAATAAAAATGCATCTTGTCCTTGATCATCAGTGTCAATTAAAAGCACTTTCTTTCCAGATAAGGCAATGCCATGAGATACAGAAACAGCTGTTGAGCTTTTAGCAACTCCTCCCTTAGAAAGGGCTATACAGATTTTTCTCATTATTGCCTTATTGCTTTATTTTTCCTGAAATTAACAACAAGGGAATATAATATGCAAGTTGTTATGGGTTTTTTTTGAGATATAAACAAATATTTTTCACCCATCCTGCTTTAAATCCCGTTTGGATTCAATTTCCAAATACACAAAACAAACCTTGAAGATAATTTACATTTAATTACAAATTTTGAAAAAAAGGGGGAACTACTACCGT
>PSRO01000079.1 GCA_003176115.1 Chlamydiota bacterium
GCTTAAAGCAAATCCGATGGCTTTTAATGAATTAAAAAACTTACGAGAGAGGATTGGCATTGCGTAACATGAGTGCATTAAATATTTTGATAACAGGAGGATGCCTTTTCACTCGGACCCAAGCACAGTAGTTAATGCCACTATCTTGATTGATTCTTTTATCGATGCCTTTCATGACTAGACTCTTTATTTTTTCTGGTTTAGGGTTATCCATTGCCGATAACGCGTGACCGTTGTACTCATTCACGATCGTTTGTACAGTAGTGGTCCAAGAATAATCCGCGCTACTTAAACAGGCTATTCTCTGTCAAGCCTCAATCTTAACATAAATGCCTTCAAACATATCTATGAGAACGATTTAAAGAAGTGGGGCAACCTGGACTTGAACCAGGGACCGGCGGGTTATGAGTCCGCTGCTCTAACCAACTGAGCTATTACCCCTAAAAAAGCCTGAATGATAGCCAAAATCCAGCTAACATTGCAAGGATTTTATAGGTTTGCAGAGAAAATCTAGATAGGCTATCTAAAATATAAAATCTGAAGTTTGCATAGAAACAGAAAATTCGCTATACAAAAGTCTTTTGGAGTATAATTTGATTTATGAAATTACGGCAGCTGGGGCTGATTATCTATGCGTTGACTTATTTTTCTCTGCAAGCATCGGAAGAAAAAGATGAGATGGTTGCAATCGAAATAGATAGAATTAGAACAGATATTCTAACGCGTACTGATAATTTATTAATCGATACTTTTGCTGACGCAACGGATCCTTATTTAGAAGGATATATTCAAGCATTAATCGATGTGCATTATTACGAGTATCAAGTTGTTGTCATTGTTAAAAACCATAAAGTTTACTTAGCAAATCTACCTAATAATGATCTTTTATCAGAAAGTATCATCTCTTTTGTAGATGATCTACCAGGTGTAGAGTCTGTAGAGGTTGCAGATCTATCAGAAGCAGAAGAAGAAGCTAGAGAAGCTTATGTGGAACAACCTCGTTTAAATGGAATCTGGTTTCCTCAATCTACTGTTTTATTCGCTCCTTTGATAGCAGATCCTAGACAGCCGGTTAACTCCGTAGCCGTTCGTTGGGGAGATCGAGTGATCGGTCACGATGTTGCAGCGATTTCTCTAGGAGACGATTTCCCAATCTTTCGTTGGTTGAATGTCTTTCGTTGTGAAGGGGACTTGCAAATTGGTATAGAAGCGGGCATTTGGTCTGTTTTTAACTATTCTGATTCTTTAGGAGATGGTAGGGGATGGTGTGAGTTAATCAATACAGATTATCTTGTGGGTATTCCTTTAACATATGCTTTGAATAGTTGGTCTTTTCGTTTAAGAATCTACCATGTCTCTTCTCACTTAGGAGATGAATTTTTATGTAATCACTCTGAGTTTTTAAAACACAGAAGAAATCCTAGCATGGAAGCCATTGACTTTTTTAGTTCCTACCAAGCTTCTAGTCATTTACGTCTGTATTTTGGACCCGGGATTATTTTACATAGCGATCCCTCTTTTAATATGAAAACGCTCTATGTCCAATATGGGGCGGAATTGAGGGTTTTTGGTAGTAAATTATACTACCATCGCTTATACGGAACACCCTTTTTTGCTATCCATGTAGAAAATTGGCAAGTCAGAGATTGGAATTTTGATGTAAGTATGAAATTGGGATATGAAATTAGTAAGCTGCAAGGAGTAGGCCGTAAGATGCGTATTTATGTGGAATATCATGACGGCTATTCTTATGAAGGGCAATTTTTTAAAAGACGCACCGAATATGGGGGGATAGGACTTTCTTGGGGATTTTAATTCATGATTACAAATCCATCGGGGCTAGGCGGATACTCTGCACCAATAGGTAATGTGCCTGAAAAGTATTGTTCATAGATTTTCAGTCCTTGAGTAGCGTTTTGTATGCAATAAAAGCAATTGCTAACCCATTCAGATTCTTTAATGGTACCTAGTTTTAGGTTTGATAGGAAACGAGGGGTAATTTTTTGCTGCCAGAAATGAGAGTCTCCAAATAAAAGAACAGGTGTGGGTGCGATAGAGCCCACTTTTCTTCTTACCTCTTCTAAGCACTGTTCAAAGTCAGTTCCAAATCCTCCTGGTAAGATGATCGGGAAATCAAGGTTAAATTCCGCTTGTCTTTCCACAAGATGATCTAAGCGATAGGTCATTTTCGCTTCAATGTAGGCATTTTGTTTTTGCTCTTGGATATTGAGATGATTGCTATTGCGAAAGTCTACAAGGTTTGCACAGGATAAAATACCAATTCGCTCAGCTACTCTATTTCCCACTTCCATAATACCAGGGCCTCCTCCGGTTACTAAAGCAATAGGAGTATTGGCATTTAAAAGAGGATGATTGAGAAAAGAGCGCATTTGTATTAAGCCTTTTAATAAAGCGGTTAACTCCTCTTCAAAAGTGCCAGTAATTAAAGTAGACCCATATATACCAAATGTCGTGGATCTAATAAATGCATCGACAAGCGATCTAGGGACGAACATGCCCGAATCTTTTCCTGGTTTTGGGGTATATTGCAGTACTTGATTTGTCGTGTCATCTACCCAATAAACCGGAATACCAAAGCTGGCAAGGTCAAGTAAGAGAGATCGATCTTCGTGAGAAAAGAAATTCCCATAGGCTAAAGAAGGCGTTTTAAAGAATATACCTTTTAAGCAACGCTGAACAGAACTATTTAAAAGCATTCTTTTCATTAGAGGAGAGGGGAAGTAACGAGTTAACAAAATGCCCTGGCTCGTAATTAAGCCATCTTCAATATATTTTAAAAAGAGATAACAGGCCTGTTGCTCAATGTATTTCTGCACTAAAACGGCCTGTTCAGAGGGATGAAAAAGACCAGGAAAAGGGGTTTTATGAGTATCTCTTACAATCCAATCTCTGGGTTTTAAGTTGAGTAGTTGTTCTCCTTTAACCACAAAAACAGCAGCTCGGTAGTAAGAAGGAGCAAGCGCGGTTTCAAAAGATTGAAAAAGTTTAGAAGAATCTTCTAAGCAATTTTGCAGCTGGTCGCGATCGGTAAAAAACACATGTTCGCGGTGGGGCTCTAAAGTGTAAAATTCAATGGGGATAATCGATAGATCTTCTTGAGAAGAACCAAATAACTCATACACATCGCCAGATGCTGTTGTATCTGGTTCTAGAACATCTGCAGTTGTATGTATAATTGCTTTAGGTAAAAACTCATTTACCACCTTACCAAAAGCTGTGCGTATGTGAAGAGGAGCTGTTCGAACCAATAGAATTTGATTTTCATGTACTTGTCTTTTCGCACCAGATATCCAAGTTTGGTCGAGTTGGATGAGTGTTCGCAAGCGAAAAGAAGGATGTATGAGAGCTTTGGATAAAGTGGGAAGTAGTCCTAAAATCGCTTTTTCATCGTAACTGAGAATACCATTTTGCAGTGGTAAAAAGGCAACTGTACGACCATCAATTTTCTCTAGAAGCAGTTTATCTCTTCCTTTAGGGCCACCTAAAGAGAGTAAAGGTCTCCCTTTATGATCGCTGCGCCCAAACATACGCATAAGGTAATCAGGATCGCGAACTCTTCGTCTTGGATCAGCGGCGAATAGTTTCCCAATATAGGATCCTTGCTGGATAAAATCAAACAAAGCAAGGGCGATTTTTCCATAAGCTTGTAGTTGTACTTTTGCTATAGCAGAGGCATTTTTTTCCTGTAGATCTATTTCTTGTAAAATAGCATTAAGCCCCAGCTGCGCTAACGTGCTTTTTAGGTTAAAGGTGATATGGGTGGAGTCGATCTGAAATCCTACAAATGCAGGAGAAATATTTTGCATTTGGATTTCTACATTGAGCAGTTCTAAAGAAGGTCTATTCATTTTTGTTATTAGACCATCTGGAGTAACAAGGTCATAATGATGTGCTAAAAGATAACTTTCCATGAACTTTGAGCCTCATGCTTTCTTTTTTTAGTGAAGCAGATTTTGGGCTTTAATCGGTAGCTCTTTTGCAGTTCTTGAGAATTAATTTTGTTAATGATACATTTAGAATTTGCTTTATTGATGCTTATTATGATTAAGAAAAGTATTGGAATTCATGATGGAACTTTTCACGCTGATGAGGTGACCGCTTGTGCTCTGCTTGTTTTATTTGGTTTGGCAGATGAGGCTAAGATCGTGCGCACTCGTAATCTACAAAAGTTGGCTTTGTGTGAATATGTCTGTGATGTAGGGGGTATATATGACCCTTCTTCCAAACGTTTTGATCACCATCAAATAGATTACAAGGGGGAGTTGAGTAGCGCAGGAATGATTCTACTCTATTTGCTAGACCAAAAAAAACTAGATAGAGAGGTTTATGATTTTTTAAATAACTCTTTAATAGCAGGAGTAGATGCACATGATAATGGAAAAATAACTCCAGAATTTGGTGTGTGTAATTTTTCTCAAGTCATTAGCAATTTTGTACCGGTTGCCTACAATGCTAAAACCGATGTTCAAGATTTTGCTTTTCATGAAGCATTTTCCTTTGTAAAAGGGCATTTACAGCGGCTTTTAGAAAGATTTTGCTATATCCAGATGTGTCGTGAAAAAGTAGCTCAGGCAATGGCGCTTAATCAAAAATATCTCTTCTTCGAAGAGGCAATACCTTGGATGGAATCTTTTTTTGAGCTAGGAGGAGAAAAGCATCCTGCATTATTTGTCATTATGCCCTCTTCTGGGCATTGGAAGCTGCGAGGTATTCCTCCTTGTATGGAAAAACGTATGCAAGTACGGCTCCCGCTTCCAGAAGAATGGGCTGGTCTTTTAGAAGAAGATTTAAAAAAAGCAGCTTCCATTTCAGGGGCTATTTTTTGTCACAAGGGAAGGTTTATTTCCGTTTGGGAGACTAAAGAGGATGTTTTTAAAGCATTAGAATATATATTAAAACGGTCTTGTTATGAGCACAATATTTGCTAAAATCATTCGCAAAGAGCTACCTGCAACGATTGTGTTTGAAAATGAACGTATCTTAGCTATTGAAGACTTGCATCCTGTAGCTCCGGTCCACATTCTCATTATGCCAAAAAAAGAAATCCCCGATTTTCAATCGATAACTTCCGAGGATTGGCCATTAATTCAGGAGGTTTTCTCTGTAGCACAAGGCTTAGCCAAAAAATATCATATAGAAGAAGGATATCGATTTCTGACAAATAATGGAGAAGGAGCTGGTCAAACCATTTTTCATCTTCATTTTCATTTAATTGGAGGAAGAAGATTGAGTCTTCTAGCATGATGCGCCATCTCATTTTCCTTCTTCTGTTTTCTTCTGTGTCTTTTGCTCTTACAGAAGAAAAACTAGAGAAACGCATATATTCTCATCTATTGATAGGGGATGATCTGCAGGCGATTCAAGAGGCTAAAAAAGCTCTAGAATCCTTTCCCAACTCTCTCATTTTACACAAGGCTCTACTTTATGCTTTATGCCAATTTGGTAGCGAGATGCAAGCTTGGGATCAATGGTGTTATCTTTGTCCTTCCATACAAGATTATAAGAAGGAGCGGCATTTGATTGAAATGCTCAGTTGGAGCGCTCTTAATAAAGGACAGTCTGCAACGCAGATTTCTGTGCGCTTTAATACTTTAATTGGGGCTGCTTTAACAAAAGACTCTAAAGCTATTCCGATGTTGCTTAAAGGGATGAGGGATTCTAATGCTCTACTGCGCTCTAGTGCCATTAAGTTATGCACTCAGTTCAAAGACGAGATTTTTAAAGAAGAGTTAATCGCTTTGCTTAAACGGGAAAAAGTTTGGTATGTGCGGTTAGAAGCAATTCGCGCTATTGGAGCTTTACGTATCTATGAGCTTATAGAACCTCTGCAAGCAATGATTGAAGATCCCTGTAGCTTGATGGAAGAAAAAACAGCTGCTATGATAGCTATAGTAGAAATGTCTCATCAAATCAGCCGGCAAAAATTAGAAGGTTTAATTACGCAATCCAGATCTCTTTTACGTCAATTGGGAGCTGAAGTCATTGCTCGTTTTGCAAGGACTCAAGATAGTGACCTTTTATTGCAGTTATTACATGATTCTTCAGCGGATGTGCGTATATCAGCTCTGAATGCTTTAGCTCTTCTGCGTGTCAAACGCATTGAAAAAAAATCTATGTATAAACTAGTGGAGGCTTGTTTAAAAGACTCTTCTCCGCTTGTAGCAATTACTGCAGGGTATCTATTATTGATCAATCAAGAAAAAGCAGGAGAAACCACTCTTGGCTATTGGTTGCAATCAGAAAACCTTAAATGGCAGCGTTTAGCAGCAGCAGCTATTGCTGCAAGCGGACGATTTGGTGTAGATTTAGCTTTTAGAAGTATTCATAAAGTAAAAGATCCTTATGTGCGTTTGAATTTGTGCATAGGTTTAATCGGGCAGCGTGCGCATACAACTATTGCCTCTGATACAATTTTTTCTATTATGTCTCAAGAATCTGGTTTGTGGATGTGGGATAAACAAACGCATTCCTTGTTTTCTCCGATCATTCCAAGCGATGTAACTCATATAGAAACCATTCCTAATTACCCTCAGATGGTCGACCAGTTGGTTCGGTTAGATATCTTATCTATTTTGCATTTTGTCCAGTATCCAAAAGCGCTACAGCTAACCAAGGATTTTTTGCAAAAAAAAAATTGGAATCTCACAGCAGCGGCAGCAGTTTTATTGCAAGAAGGGGATGAAAAAGCAAGTGAGCTTGTAGGTTCTCTGCTCGATGATCCAGATGAAAAAGTGCGTATGCAGGCGGCTTTGGTTTTAGGACTGATGTATCGTGATCCAGTAGCTGTAGATGTTTTGCAAAAGATTTATCCAAATGCAGATCAAAGAATAAAAATCACTATTTTAGAAGCGCTTGCGCAGATTGGAGATGCCGGCTCTATTCCTTTTCTATTAGAGATTTTAAAAGAACCTTTTCAGACTTTGCGTATTGTTGCTGCATCTGCACTCATTCAGTGTTTATACCGCTAATGTATTTGCTTTGTTTAACGCAAAGTATTACATTAGATCTAATTTTATCTCATTTTGTTTTATGACTATAACTACTTCTTCTTATCGTGTATCTAAAGGACGTTTGCTATCAGCCGCTTTTTTAATTTCTGGAACTTGTGTGGGTGGAGGAATGTTAGCTTTGCCTGTGGAGACTTCTCAAATGGGTTTTTTCCCTTCTTTGCTAGCTATGGCTTTGACTTGGGTTTTTATGACAATATCGGGGTTATTGCTTGTAGAGGCAAATCTTTGGATGCCAGAGGATGCTCACATAATGACTATGGCCTCGCACTTACTAGGGAAAATAGGTAAATGGTTCTGTGTAGCTCTTTATTTGTTCATGGCTTATGCCTCTTTAATTGCCTATACTAGTGGAGGAGCCGTCATTTTCATCAGAGGAATAAAGACTTTTTTTAGCACTAGTATGACCTATGGCTCTGGTTGTTTATTATTTGGGTTGCTATTTGGAGTTTTGATTTATTTAGGCACTAAAAAAATTAGTAGAATAAATATTTTGCTAATGGCTGGTATGATTCTATCTTATATAGGGTTAGTTGGTTTTGGATTTAAAGAAGTAAGTGTGCATCGTTTGATCCAACAACAATGGTCTTCTTTAGGCATGGCTTTTCCTCTACTTTTAGCCACTTTCAGTTATCAAATGATCATCCCTACCCTTACCCCTTATCTGCGTCGAGATCCTAAAAGCTTGCGTCTTGCGATCCTTTTAGGAACGACGATTCCTTTTTGTACTTATGCTATTTGGCAGTGGATTGTTCTTGGTAGTGTTCCTTTGGAAGGGACTGGTGGGTTGCAAGAGGCTTTTGCTAAAGGGCAAGCAGCTACAGAAGCTCTCTACGCTATTGTTTCTAATTCCTATTTTATCTCTTTAGCAGAGAGTTTTGCCTTCTTTGCTTTAGTTACTTCTTATTTAGGTATAGCGCTTGGGCTATTTGACTTCTTAAGAGATGGTTTGAAATTGCAGCAGCAGATCTCGCATAAACTCTATATTGGAGCTCTAGTCGTTCTTCCTGTCATCTTTTTTGCAACAGCGTTCCCTAATGCTTTTGTGCTAGCTTTGGAGATTTCTGGGGGTTTTGGCGATGCTTTGCTTAGCGGGATTACCCCTGCACTAATGGTATGGATAGGTCGTTACTATAAGAATTTAACTGGCAGTTATCAAGTAACTGGAGGAAAAGGGTTGTTAGTAGCTATATTTTTCTGTTCTAGTTACGTTCTAGTTATTCAATGGATTAAATTGATAAAGTAGGAGGCTTATTCATAAGAGTGAATATTGAATATATGATTTGCTAAACCCTCAGGAGTTATCTTTGCTGCCGCATCAAAAGAAAAGGTTTCTGGGTAATCATGAATAAGATTTGTAGAGTTTCCAGAAGGAGTATCAAAAGTATTCCTAAAACAAATTAAAGGTTCTGTTGTAAATTTATTATGTAAAATTTCATTTAATCCTTGGATTTGATTTCTTTTCAAAGGGTCTTGATCAGAGATGATTAATAAATCTTTTTTTTGTAAGACAACCATATCAAATAGAGCAACCTTGAAGCATAGATCTATTTTTAAAAGCAATGCTTGGTGTTGTAATTGAATGATTTCTTCTAATCTAGACTTAGGACTTGAAAGATCAGTATCTTGTATTAGTTCTTGTAGGCGTGCTTCTACTTCTATGTGTTCTTTTTCAGCAAGATCTCCATGAATCATAAGTATTTTTTCAGGTTCAGAAAAGAAAGTTTCTTGATACCGTTTGTAGATATTTTGCATCTCTCTCAAGCCACTAGCAACTCTTCCCACTTCTCGTGCATTTTGGATCATGTCACCAGCTATTTTAGCAAAGAGATATCCAGCAGACTGGGCGGCAAAAGCCCCTGTTATTGACAACCAGAAAGGAAGGAGCATTGTTTGAAGAGGAATAAAGCTTAAGAAAAAAGCAGTTGCAACTAAGCTTGCTATAACCGCAGCTATGTAATATAGCCTTTTTTTTCTCTCAAAATCAGCAGGATTTTTGTGTAATTCCTCTTTAAAATGAAGAAGCACGGGATGATTGGGAAAAGTTGCAGAAGTAGTAATAGTCATAAATTAAATAATTAAAATTAATAATTTGATATTTTATCTTAAAATGATTTTAGAATAAATAGTTAAATTAGTTTGTTTTTCGGGTTAAGCTCTGTAAAGCTTCTTGTTTCATGCGTAAGAATAAATGGGAAAGACCGTTTGATCTGCTAGGAGATAAGGCTGCATAAAGGCCTATTTCTTCTAGGAATAAAGGGGGGCATTTTAGGATTACCTCAGGGGGTTCTTCTTGGTATACAGAGAGTAAAAGAGCGGCAAGTCCTGCTGAAATAAGTGCTTCAGAATAGACTTCAAAGTACATTTTTGTCTTTTGGAAATAGGAAAGAAGATACATAGTGCTTTGACATCCTTTGACCAAGTGTTCGGGGGTTTTATTCATGGAAGGATAAGGAGGTAGATTTTTTCCTAATTCAATAATTTTTTGGTATTTTTCTTCAGGGGTTACACATGTTTTAAATATTTTTTTGGCAAGAGTTTGCTTACGGAGACAACTTTCAAAAGTATGGGTTAAATCTATGCTCATGTAACCAAGGATAACCCAATTGAAAATCTTAAGTCAAGAAAGTGATAATTCCCATTGACAATTTGCAGTAAATCGTGTTTGATGAATTCCGCATTTAGGTGAAATTTCTTGTTTATTACTAATAGCAGCTATTTGAAGTTGGTTCTTAGTATGGATAATTTTTTTTAAAAACACCTAAGAAACAGAATATATTTTTTTTAAAACAAGCGCGTTATTTTTTTATGCCAAAAGAAGACAAGATTAAAATTGATGGCACGGTAGAAGAGCTTCTTCCCAATATGACTTTTTCTGTTATTTTAGAAAACGGACAACGTATTTTAGCTCATCTTTGCGGAAAAATGCGTGAGTGCAACATTCGTGTTTTTGTAGGAGATATTGTTACAGTTGAAATGTCCCTTTATGATTTGAGCAAAGGGCGTATCTTATATAGAAAGCGATAAGAAAACCGGTTTTTTATACGTAGGTATTGAATTTATTTGTCTTAAGGAATAAACTTTGCTGCTTCCGACTTGGAAAGCAGTCTTTTTATAAGGAGCAAGCAAGGGATTTATTATTAAAGCTTAGAAATCTACTTGCTCTTTTAAGGCCCAGGTAGCTCAGTGGTAGAGCATTTGCATGGTAAGCAAAAGGCCGTAGGTTCAATTCCTATTCTGGGCAAAAATTTAGAAATATAAGCAACAATGCATATAGGAGCCTAACGGAGGATCTGATGGCCAAAGAAGCGTTTCAAAGAAATAAGCCTCATGTCAACATCGGGACAATTGGTCACGTTGATCATGGCAAAACTACACTAACAGCAGCGATTACGAAGATTCTTGCGCAAAAGGGAGGTGCAAAGTTTCGCGACTATGCATCTATTGATAATAGCCCTGAAGAAAAGGCGCGTGGAATTACCATTAACTCTTCTCACGTAGAATACGAAACAGAGAACCGTCACTATGCTCACGTAGACTGCCCAGGGCACGCGGATTACGTTAAAAATATGATTACGGGAGCAGCCCAAATGGATGGAGCTATTCTTGTTGTAGCTGCAACTGATGGAGCAATGCCTCAGACAAAAGAGCATATTCTATTGGCTCGTCAAGTGGGTGTGCCTGCTATCGTAGTATTTTTGAATAAAATGGACATGATGAAAGGAGAAGAAGATCTTGTCGACCTAGTCGAAATGGAGCTGCAAGAGCTCTTAGAAAAGCAGGGCTATAAGAATGTTCCGATTGTACGAGGATCTGCTCTTAGAGCTCTAGAGGGAGATCCTGAGTATGTAAAATCTATTGAACAGCTAATGGATGTTGTGGATGAAAGCATCCCTACTCCAAAACGGGACATAGACAAACCTTTCCTATTGCCTGTTGAGGATGTATTCTCCATTTCTGGTCGAGGAACTGTTGCTACAGGAAGAGTGGAAAGAGGTGTGATTAAGCCCAATGATAAGCTGCAAATAGTTGGAATAAAAGACACTCGTGACACTGTTGCTACCAGCCTTGAGATGTTTTTAAAGGTTTTAGATAAAGCAGAAGCTGGAGAGAATGTAGGTGTTTTATTGCGTGGTGTTGAGAAGAAGGATATCGAGCGCGGTATGGTGCTTGCAGCTCCTAATTCTTGTACTCCTCATAGTCAATTTGAAGGAACTGTATACGTGTTGAAAAAAGAAGAAGGAGGTCGTCATAAGCCTTTCTTTACTAAATATCGCCCTCAGTTCTTCTTGCGCACAACCGATGTAACCGGAGCTGTTACCCTTCCAGAAGGAACAGAAATGGTTATGCCAGGCGATAATGTGACTTTAAAAGTAGAGTTGATTCAACCTGTTGCTATGGAAGAGGGAATGCGTTTTGCTATTCGTGAAGGTGGCAAAACAATTGGCGCAGGAACTGTAACTAAAATTTTGAAGTAGTAGTGTTTTGGAAAAATATAAGCGAGCTTTTGTTAAAAGAGCTCGCTGTTTTGTATCTCAAGGGTGTGTAGCTCAGCCTGGCTAGAGCAGCGATCTCCAAAGTCGCCGGTCGGGGGTTCGAATCCCTCCGCACTCGATAAAATATAAATTAAGGTGCTTTTATGTGCGCTATGGATACTAAGCTAAACCAAGTAAGATTGCCTTCAGATTTGCATGTGCAATCAGCCCTTAAGAAAAAACCTGCTTTAAGCTACATCCAAGGAATAAAAGAGGAGCTTAAAAAGGTAAGTTGGACGACAAAGGAAGAACTTATGTTATCCACCAAGGTTGTCATTGCAGTAACCTTTGCTTGTGGAGTAGGGATTTATTTTGTAGACCTTCTTGTGAAGGGGGGCTTGGATTTTATTTCATATGTAACACACAAAGTACTAGGTTAAAGTAATGAGGCTTCATGCATAAATGGTACGTCATACAAGTTGTCTCTGGTCAAGAAAAAAAGATCAAAAAGTCTCTGGAAGAAAAGCGCAACTCGAGCGGAATGGATGAGATTCTTGAAGAGGTTCTCGTTCCGACTGAAAATGTGGCTGAGGTTAAGGGCGGTCAGCAAAAGATTAGCGAAAAGAAGTTATGGCCTGGCTATATACTTGTAAAGATGATTTTAACGGATGACTCTTGGCAATATGTAAGTAAAACAAACGGTTTTTTAGGTTTCTTAGGTGGAGACAAGCCTAACCCATTATCGCAGGAAGAAGTTGATGATATTTTAAAAGACCTCGAGGAAAAGAAAAAAGGGGTCGTTCAGAAACACAATATTACTATTGGGGATAAGGTAAAAATTACAGACGGTGTGTTTATCAATTTTACCGGAAAAGTAATAGAGGTCTTTCACGAGAAGGGACGCTTAAGCGTGATGGTTTCCATTTTTGGAAGAGACACTCGTGTTGATGATTTAGAATTTTGGCAAGTAGAGCAATTGCCTACTGAATCTGAAGTAAACTAGTATTCAAGGAATGAAGAATAATGGCAAAGAAACTCATAAAAAAGATTAAGTTGCAGATTCCAGCTGGTAAAGCTAATCCTGCCCCTCCTATAGGACCCGCTCTTGGTGGTGCTGGAGTGAATATTATGGCTTTTTGCAAGGAATTTAATGCAAAGACACAAGATAAAGCCGGTGACATTTTACCTGTGGAAATCTTCGTTTTTCACGATAAAACATTTACGTTTATCACAAAACAACCTCCTGTTTCAAGAATGATTCTTAAAGAAGCAGAGGTAGAAAAAGGTTCTAAGGTACCAAACCGTGACAAGGTGGGAAAGCTCAGTAAAGAGCAGGTGGTAAAAATCGCCAAAAACAAACGTTCTGATATGCGTGCTCGAACCGATGAAGCGGCTTGTAGGCTTGTAGAAGGAACAGCGCGTTCTATGGGAATAGATATCATATAAACTTTGAAGGAATAAAAATGCATCGAAGCAAGAGATTTCGGGAGATAGCCAGCAAAATCAAACCTCATGAAAAGTACGATTTAGCTCAAGCTATCGAAATTTTAAAAAACTGCCCTCCGATTAAATTTGACCAATCGGTGGAGTTATCGCTTAAAACAGGCATCGATGCCCAGAAACCAGATCAGCAGGTTCGCGGAACTGTTTCATTACCGAATGGAACTGGAAAGCAAACCATTCTTGTTGTTTTCGCCAAAGGCGAAAAAATACAAGAAGCTCTTGATGCTGGTGCAGATTATGCTGGGAACGAGGAGCTATTTGAAAAAATTAAAAAAGGTTGGACCTCATTTGACGTTGTTATAGCAACACCTGACATGATGCGAGATTTAGGAAAATATGCAAAAATTCTAGGCCCAAGGGGATTAATGCCTACTCCTAAATCAGGAACTGTCACCAATGACATTGCAGGCGTTTGCAAACAAGTGAAAATGGGTAGAATTGAATTTAAAACAGACAAGCAAGGTGTGATTAACACTCTGATTGGAAAACTTTCTTTTTCTCCAGAGAATCTTATAGAAAATATCACTGCTTTTATCAACGCGATTGTTAGAGCTAAGCCATCTAGCGCTAAAGGACAATACATTCAATCTATCGTATTGTCATCTACGATGGGACCTGGATTAAAAGTTGACTTAAGCGTAATTGCAGGACTACAGGGAGCAAAGGAACAATAGCATGAGACAAGAAAAGCAATTACTTCTCAATGAGATTAAAGAAAAAATCAATGGTTCTAAGGCGCTTGTGCTAGCACAGTACCAATCCCTTGAACCTAATATTTCTGCAGATCTTCGTGCGAATTTAGAGCAGACGGGTGCGGAATTGGAAGTTGTTAAAAAGAGAATGCTTCTTAAAGCAGCAGAAAGTGTTGGAATCACTTTAAATACATTTGCTATGCAAGGGCACATCGCGGTTATTTTTGCAAGCCAAGATCCGATTCCAGTTACGAAGGTAATTTATCAATTTTGTCAAGACAATGAGAAAAATGTAGAGGTTGTTGGTGGATGTTTTGAAGGAGAAATTTGTTCTGCAGCAGATGTGAAGCAGATTTCTCAGCTACCAGGCAAAGAAGAGATGCAAGCGCAATTTTTAAGTGTGCTTGAAGCCCCAATGGCACAAATGCTATCGGTTGTGCAGTCTCTACTTACCAGTGTCATATACTGTTTGGATAACAAAAGCCAACAAGAAAACTCGTAAATTTTAAACAAGAAGAGGTTGATCGTGAGTACCCAACAAAAAAATATTGAAGAATTAGTTGAATCTTTAAGTCACTTAAGTGTTTTAGATATGGCTAAACTAAAAACAGCTCTTGAAGATAAATGGGGTGTGAAAGCAGCAGCAGCTGCTCCTATGATGATGGCTCAAGCTGCAGCTCCATCTGCAGAAGCAGCTGTTGAATCTACGGAATTTGAGGTGTCTTTGACAGCTGTAGAGGCTACTAAAAAGATGGGTGTAATTAAAGTGGTTCGTGAAGCTACAGGACTTGGTTTAAAAGAATCAAAAGAGTTTGTGGAAGCGGTTACCCCAGCAACTCCTAAGGTAATAAAGCCATCCTGTTCTAAACAAGAAGCTGATGAGATCTCTGCTAAATTTAAAGATAGTGGTGGAGAAATTAAAATAAAAGGTCTTTAATTAATTTTTCTTAAGAGCCAAGTAGAGGTTATTTTATGACTTCTACTTGTGTTTTTTTTCGGTTTAGTTAAAGTTTTAAGTATTTCATAGCTTAAAGAGGCTATGAAAATAATAGAGAATTCTTACCTCATTCTAACAGACAAAGAGTAGGAGCCGTTTCAATGTTAAAAAGGCCGCCCCATAGGGTGAGTTTCCAAGACAGGAAAGAGATTATCGACCTGCCAAACCTGATTGAAATCCAAATTAAATCGTATAGTCAATTTCTTCAGGCAGATAAATTGCCTCATGAAAGAGAAAATATTGGGTTGCAAGAGGTTTTTACAGAAATTTTCCCTATTAAATCGTATGATGAAAAAACCATCCTTGAATACATTTCCTATACTTTAGGAGTTCCTAAATATACACCTGAAGAGTGCATTCGTCGCGGAATTACCTACAATGTTTTTTTGAAAGTGAAATTTCGACTGACTGATGAAACAGGCATTAAAGAGGAAGAGGTCTATATGGGGACCTTGCCTATCATGACTGATAAAGGCACTTTTATTATTAATGGTGCAGAGAGAGTGATTGTTTCTCAATTACATAGATCTCCCGGTATTTCTTTTGAGCACGAAAGACATATCAAAGGTGTAAATATTTATTCTTTCCGAATTATTCCTTACAGAGGAAGTTGGTTAGAGGGAGCCTTTGATTCCAGCGATCATATTTATATTTATATTGATCGTAAAAAGCGCAGACGTAAAATCCTAGCAACTTCTTTTATCCGTACTCTTGGATATTCTACAGATGCAGATATCATTGAAGAGTTTTTTAGCACGGTAAAAATTAAAATCCGCTCCGATAAAGATTTTCCGAAATTGGTAGGAAAGATCTTAGCAGAAGATGTGGTAGATGAAGAAAGTGGCGTCATTTTTGGAAAAGCGGCAGAAAAGCTTACTACATCGATGTTAAAGCGCATGTTAGACGCCGGAGTTTCCTCTGCAAAAATTGCTGAAGATGCAGATGAGACAAGCCCTGTGATTAAAATGTTAGCTAAAGATCCAACAGATTCTTATGAGTCTGCTTTAAAAGACTTCTATCGCAAAATTAGACCAGGTGAACCAGCTACGCTTTCTAATGCGCGTTCTGCAATTATGCGACTATTTTTCGATCCGAAACGCTATAATTTAGGACGTGTTGGACGCTATAAGCTCAATCACAAATTGAAATTTTCTACTGAAGATGAAGATTTAGATGTAGTTACTCTGCGTAAAGAAGATGTAATTGGTGCTGTTAGATATTTAATTCGTTTAAAGAAAGGGGATGAGGGGTTTGATATTGATGATATCGACCACTTAGGAAACCGTCGTGTTCGTTCTGTTGGTGAATTGATACAGAACCAATGCCGAGTTGGTCTTTCTCGCATGGAAAAAATTATTAAAGAAAGAATCAACTTATTTGATTTTACTTCTGACACACTAACTCCTGGTAAAGTGGTTTCAGCAAAAGGTTTAGCTGGGGTTTTGAAAGACTTCTTTGGAAGGTCTCAACTTTCTCAGTTCATGGATCAAAATAACCCCATTGCAGAGTTAACACACAAAAGACGTCTTTCTTCTTTAGGGCCAGGTGGTCTCAATCGAGAAAGAGCTGGCTTTGAGGTTCGAGATGTGCACCCGAGCCATTATGGGCGTATCTGTCCTATTGAAACGCCAGAGGGACCAAATATTGGATTGATTACCTCTCTTGCTGCATTTGCTAAGCTCAATGAATTTAGTTTTATTGAGACTCCTTACCGTATTGTAAGAGATGGACTTGTAACAGATGAAATTGAATACATGGATGCAGATCAAGAAAAAAATTGTGTAATTGCGCAAGCATCTACTGCTTTGGATGCACATAATCTATTTATCGATTCTATTTGCTGGGCTAGATACAAAGGGGAGCCGCTAAAAATTGAAACGAGTAAAGTAACGCACATGGATGTTTCATCGAAACAACCAGTGTCTATTGTTACCGGTTTAATTCCTTTCTTAGAACACGATGATGCAAACAGAGCTTTAATGGGTTCTAACATGCAAAGGCAAGCCGTGCCTCTTTTACAAACAGAAGCCCCTATTGTAGGAACAGGTCTTGAATCAAGAGCTGCTCGAGATTCTGGGGCCATTATACTAGCAGAAGAAGACGGTATTGTTGAGTTCGTGGATGGCTTTCAGATTGTGATTGCAGCTAAGTCGAATCCTTTACTGAAAAAGACGTATCATTTGAAAAAATTTATGCGTTCTAATGCGGGAACTTGCATTAATCAAACCCCACTTTGTGCGACTGGAGATGTGGTAGAAGCAGGGGATATTATTGCAGATGGACCTGCTACTGATAAAGGGGAAATTGCTCTAGGTAAGAATGTCTTAGTAGCGTTTATGCCTTGGTGTGGCTATAACTTTGAAGATGCGATTATTATTTCAGAGAAACTTGTTAAGCAAGGTGCATACGATTCTGTCTTAATTGAAGAATTTGAAGCTCAAGCGCAAGTCACGAAAATTGGTAAAGAAGAAATTACGCCAGATATTCCTAATGTTTCCGAGTATCCTTTAAGGCATTTAGATAAAACCGGTGTGGCTCGCAGAGGAGCTAAAGTTGTACAAGGGGATTATCTAGTTGGTAAAACCGTTCCAAAAGTAGAAGATAACGCTCCTTTAGAAAAAAAACTGCTTTGCGCTATTTTTGAAGAAAAAGGTGATGAAGTAAAAGATGCTTCTCTAATTGCTCCTCCAGGAACATCTGGGGTCGTCATGGATGTAAGGGTTTTCACCCGTAGAGATCGTTTATCTAAAACAGATGATGAGTTAGTAGAGGAAGCCACCCGTATTAAGGATATTCATCAAGAGTTTAAAGCTAAAGAATCAAAGCTCATTATAGAGTTTCATGAGCAAGTAGGAGCTCTTTTATTAGGAGAGGCTGCTCCAGCACCTATTATGCATCGTAAAACAGGTGATATCCTGATTAAAGAAGAAGAGATCATTACACAAGAGATGATTGAAGTTCTAGAAGAAGAAAAACCTGAAGATTTGATTCTTGGAGAAGCAGAGGAATATGATGCCCTGAAAAAATTGATGCGTGAGTTTGATTCACAAATGCAAGCTCTGCAGCAGCAGCATAAAACGGAAATTGAATTTATTCGCAAGGGAGACACCGAATTAGATCCAGGGGTTATTCGCCAAGTGAAAATCTACATTGCTTCAAAGCGCAAGTTAGAAGTAGGAGATAAAATGGCAGGACGCCATGGAAATAAAGGGGTTGTTTCTAAGATTGTTCCTGAGCAGGATATGCCTTATTTAAACAATGGGGAAACCATTGAGATGATTTTAAATCCTCTAGGTGTCCCTTCTCGTATGAACATGGGACAGCTATTAGAAACCCACCTTGGGTATGCAGCTAAAAAAGCAGGAATTTATGTAAAAAGCCCTGTTTTTGAAGGATTCCCAGAATCTCGTATTTGGGCAATGATGAAAGAAAATGGCCTTCCTTCTAATGGGAAGAGCTACTTATATGATGGGCGTACAGGAGAGCGTTTTGAAAACCCTGTTGTATGCGGCTACATATATATGCTTAAATTAAATCACTTAGCTGCTGATAAAATTCATGCTCGTTCAGTTGGTCCTTATTCACTTGTTACGCAACAGCCATTGGGAGGAAAAGCCCAAATGGGAGGACAAAGATTTGGAGAGATGGAGGTTTGGGGCTTAGAAGCCTATGGTGCTGGTTATACGTTGCAAGAATTAGTAACGGTCAAATCAGACGCTGTGGAAGCAAGGCTTCGTGCTTATGAATTAATTGTAACGGGGGAAAACCTTCTATGGACCAGAGTCCCAGAGTCTTATAATGTACTCGAGAAAGAGATACGTGGTCTTGGAATAGATATGTGTGCCGTGTCAGCAGAAGAAGAGTAAAACTTGGAGTAACGTAAATGTCGGAAGAATTCAATAATTCCCGCTTTGAAAAAAGCTCTCGTTTTGGGAGAGTGACCGTTCAAATTGCATCTGATGATAAAATTCGCAATGAATGGTCTCGAGGGGAGATTAAAAAAGCTGAAACAATTAACTACCGTACCTATAAACCAGAAAAGGGTGGGTTGTGTTGTGAAAAGATTTTTGGTCCTACTAAGGATTGGGAATGCGGCTGTGGAAAATATAAGAAAATCAAGCATAAGGGGATTGTTTGTGACCGTTGTGGCGTAGAAGTTACCCTGGCTAAAGTGCGTCGTCAACGAATGGCGCATATTGAGCTTGCTGTTCCCATCGTTCATATCTGGTTTTTTAAAACCATGCCTTCTCGCATTGGTAATATTTTAGGAATGTCTTCTGCTGATTTAGAAAGAGTTATTTATTATGAAGAATATATTGTTATTGATCCAGGTCATACAGAGTTAGAAAAAAAGCAACTGCTAAGCGATGTTCAATATCGAGAAGCACAAGAGAAATGGGGAACCGATACTTTTGTTGCTAAAATGGGGGGAGAAGCTATTCGCGATCTTTTAGAAAAAGAAGATCTACAAGCCCTTGTAGTAGAACTAAAAGACAAATTGCGTAAGACAAAGTCTATGCAAGCGAGGATGAAATTAGCTAAGAGACTAAAGATTGTGGAGGGTTTTACTACTTCTCCTAATCGTCCAGACTGGATGGTAATGGCAGCTATTCCCGTAATTCCACCTGATTTAAGACCCCTTGTTCCTTTGGATGGGGGGCGCTTTGCGACATCTGATTTAAACGATTTATATCGCCGTGTCATTAACCGTAATAATCGTTTAAAAGCGATTCTAAAGTTAAAAACACCTGATGTGATTGTGCGCAATGAAAAAAGGATGCTTCAAGAAGCAGTAGATGCTTTATTTGATAATGGTCGTCATGGTCATCCTGTTATGGGAGCAGGGAACCGTCCACTTAAATCCTTATCAGAAATGTTAAAGGGAAAACAGGGGCGTTTCCGCCAAAATCTTTTAGGAAAAAGGGTAGATTATTCCGGCCGTTCTGTCATTGTTGTAGGTCCTGAACTGAAATTTAATCAGTGCGGTTTGCCTAAGCAGATGGCCTTGCAGTTGTTCGAGCCGTTTATCATTAAGCGTTTAAAAGATTTAGGTTACGTATATACGATACGCTCTGCTAAGAAGATGATTCAAAAGCAAGCTCCAGCGGTATGGGATGTGTTAGAAGAAATCACAAGAGACCATCCTGTTATTTTGAATCGTGCGCCTACTTTGCATAGGTTAGGTCTTCAGGCGTTTATTCCAACACTTGTTGAAGGAAAGGCTATTCGTGTACATCCTCTTGTATGCTCTGCATTTAATGCGGACTTTGACGGTGACCAGATGGCAGTTCACGTGCCTTTATCATTAGAAGCGCAATTAGAAGTAAAATTATTGATGATGGCGCCTGATAATATCTTTTTACCTTCTTCTGGCAAGCCTTCTGCGGTTCCTTCACAGGATATGATCTTAGGTTTGTACTACCTCATGTTGGATCCTATCTACATTCCAGAAGAGCATGGTAAAAAAACGAAGGTTTTTGTCAATAAGCAAGAGGTTCTGATGGCTTTAGCGCCAGGTGCTGGAAGCTATAACTTTGATGAGTCTCAAGTAGAAGGCAAGCGTCGTGATGACTTAGGAAGAGGAATCAGATTACATGAGAAAATTAAGCTTAAGTTAGATAATAGCATTGTTGAAACAACACCAGGTCGTGTTTTATTCAATATGATTGTTCCTAAAGAGCTTGGATTTCAGAATTACACCTTGCGTAAGAAGAAAATGAGTGAGCTCGTTCTTGAGGTGTATAAAAAAGTAGGTTTAGAAGCAACCGTCTGTTTCCTCGATGACATTAAAGCCCTTGGATTTTCCGAAGCAACGAAAGCTTCTTTGTCGATGGGAGTTTATGATGTTAAAATTCCAACTGATAAAAAGAAAGTGATTGAAGGTGCTGAAAAACGCATTGAAGCGGTTGTTAAACAATATGAAGATGGTATTATTACCGAGGGAGAACGTCACTCCAAAATTATTGGTATGTGGACAGAGATAACCGATCTATTATCTGAAGAGTTATTCAAAATGATAAGCTCGTTAAAACAAGGTGAATTAAACCCTCTTTTCTTGATGATAGATTCTGGTGCTCGAGGTAATAAATCTCAGCTTAAGCAGCTTGGTGCTTTGCGCGGTTTGATGGCAAAACCATCTGGCGAGATTATTGAATCTCCTATTATAGCAAACTTTCGTGAAGGCTTAAGCGTTCTGGAGTTCTTTATCTCCTCTCACGGAGCTCGAAAAGGTCTTGCTGACACCGCCTTGAAAACAGCGGATTCCGGATACTTGACTCGTCGTCTTGTAGATGTAGGGCAAAATGTCATTATTACAGAAGCTGATTGCGGGACATTAAATGGAATTGACGTTTTTGCAATTAAGCAAGGCCAAGAAGAACTTCTTTCTTTGAAAGATCGTATTTTTGGCCGTGCTGTTTGCGAAGATATTTACCAGCCGGGTGATAGTACGCAATTGATTGCAAAAGCAGGAGTTGTGCTCAATGTTCTACAAGCAGAAAAAATTGATGATGCGGGAATAGAAAGCGTTCGTATTCGCTCCGCTCTTACTTGTGAAGCAAGAAGAGGAATATGTGCAAAGTGTTATGGTACTGATTTGGCAAATGGAATGCTGATTGGTTTGGGTGAAGCTGTAGGAATTATAGCTGCTCAATCTATTGGAGAACCAGGAACCCAGCTTACTATGCGTACTTTCCATACCGGAGGAATTGCATCAGCGGGTATTTCTCCTGAATTAATTGCAGAGCACGATGGTGTTTTGGTCTATATGGGTCTTCGCACTGTAGAAACCGATGAACATGTATTCTTAGCTTTAAATAAAAATGGTTCCTTGCATATTGTGCGTAACGAAGGAAGGACTTTGGATGAGTATAAGAAATTGCTCAGCACTAAATCCATAGAACCTTTGCAAACCTTTACCGTAGAGCTAGGAACGCGTATTTTACTTGCTGATGGAACTAATATCAAAAAGAAAACAAAAATCGGTTATTGGGAACAACACAATGTTCCGATTATTTGCGAGCGCCCAGGTTACGTAAAATATGAAGATCTTGTAGAAGGAATCTCGACACAAAAGGAAATAAATAAGCAAACAGGTCAAACAGAATTGATTGTTAAGCAACATCGCGGCGAGCTTCATCCTCAGATTGTCATTTATGCAGATCCTAAATGTACAGAACTTGTGGGAACGTATGCGATTCCGTCAGGTGCGTATATTTCGGTGCAAGAAGGACAAGCTGTAACGGCTGGTATGTTGCTAGCTCGTCTTCCTAGAGGAGCTATTAAGACAAAAGATATCGTCGGAGGTCTGCCACGTGTTGCAGAACTGTTCGAAGCTAGACGTCCAAAAGACGCTGCTGAGATTGCTAAGATTGATGGAGTTGTTGATTTCCGTGGAGTACAAAAGAATAAGCGTATTGTGATTGTTCGCGATGATGAGTCCGGCATGGAACAAGAACATTTAATTCCTTTGACTAAACACTTAATTGTACAAAGAGGTGACTTTGTCATTAAAGGACAGCAGTTAACCGATGGTTTGGTTGTACCGCAAGAAATCCTTGATATTTGCGGTGTTCGTGAACTGCAAAGATATCTTGTTAACCAAGTACAAGAGGTTTATCGTTTACAAGGGGTGGATATCAATGATAAACACATTGAGATCATTATCCGTCAGATGTTGCAAAAAGTACGTGTAACAGACCCAGGCGATACCATCTTCCTCTATGGAGAAGATGTGGACAAGAAAAACTTCCATGCAATGAACTCTAAAACGTTAAATGAAGGCGGGCGTCCTGCGCAAGCAACCCCCGTTCTTTTGGGTATTACTAAAGCCTCATTGGGAACAGAGTCTTTTATCTCTGCTGCTTCCTTCCAAGAGACAACACGTGTCTTAACAGATGCAGCTTGTGAAGGTAAAACAGATTACCTACTCGACTTTAAATCCAATATCATCTTAGGGCATATGATTCCCGGAGGAACTGGATTTGAAGAATATCGTGAAAGGGTTTTAAATCTTGATCGTGAAGAGAAAGAACCGCTTGTTTTTTCTTTTAACGATAATGACCCTGTACTTGTTGGATAATTTTTCTTTTAATTAAAGCCCTATTGTAAAAATAGGGCTTTTTTATCTCATTGTTTTTACTTCTTTTCTCATTAATAGATATATTTATAAACCACTAAAGATTTATAAAAAAAATGAAGCCCATTTTTGGGTGGTTTTAATGAATTTTCATTCTAGCAAATAGGAAAACTTTTCTTATGTGTGGAATCCTCTCTGTTTGGAATAAAAAAGAACCACTGCAACCTGGAGTGCTTGTAAAGGCAGTAGAAACATTGCATCATCGCGGTCCTGATGCAAAGAATACATGGCTCTCTTCTGATAAGCAAATCGGATTAGGTCATGCACGATTAAGTATCATTGGTTTGAGTAATGGAATACAGCCTGTATCAAATACGGAAAAAGGCATTTATGCTGTAGTTAATGGAGAGTTTTATGATTATTTAAAGATTCGCAAACACTATGAAAAATCGGGATATAAGTTTACCACTGACACGGATAGCGAGATCATTATTCCCCTTTATTTAGAATATGGGACACAGTTATTTACTAAGTTAAATGGAGAATTTGCATTTATTATTTGGGATGAAAGAAAAAAACAAATGATTTGTGCAAGAGATAGATTTGGTATTAAACCTCTATTTTATGTGTGGGATAAGGGAAATTTCTATGCAGCTTCAGAAATTAAAGCTTTATTGGCATTGGGAATCAGAGCTGAATGGGATGAGCATAATGCTTCTATGATCTTTCAAGGAGTTCCCTCATTAAGTGGTTCTTGTTTTAAAAATATTGCCCAAGTCAAGCCCGGGCATTTTTTAGTTGTCTCTCAAGATACACTTACTGAACACGAATATTGGAATTTTACTTATCAAGATTCCCATCAAAAATATAGCGATGCAGAATATATAGCTTTATTTAGAGAAAAACTGAACACGGCTATTCAAAGAAGATTAATTGCAGATGTACCTGTGGGGTTTTATTTAAGCGGAGGTATTGACTCTAGTGCGGTTATGGCTTTATCTGCCAAATTGGGAAAGAATCTGCAAGCGTTCAATATATCTTTTGATAATGAGGTTTTTGATGAAGAGAAATTTGCTCAAGAGCTAGCCTCCCACACAGGTGTAAAGCTCTCTTCGATCAAAGTTACTCAGCAAGAGATCGCCGATTCTTTTAGCGATGCTATATTCCATCGAGAAGGGCTTGTTTATCAGACAAATGGTGTGGCAAAATACCTACTCAGTAAACACGTTTTTGATTCCGGATATAAAGTAGTTCTAACAGGTGAGGGTGCAGATGAAGTACTGGCTGGTTATCCTTCTTTTAGAGAAGATATGGCAAATAGTTTAGGTGGTCTAGAAAAAGAATTTTTATTTGATCAGCTCAAAGAAAGTCATGAACTGGCAGGTGCAGCGTTTATTTCAGAAGGAAGTTACAACCATACAGCTCTTAAGGAGATCAAGTCGAAATTGGGTTATATGCCCTCTCTTTGGAAAATGAGCTTTGATGTAGGACATTCTATGCAAACGGTTTATTCCTTACCTTTTCAAGAGATTGTCACTGTATGTAATCCTATGCTTATCTTTTTAAAAGAGATCTCATTACCAAATATTCAAAATGCTCATATTGTCAATAAATCAGCTTATCTTTTTTGCAAATCTTTTCTTCCAGAGCTTGTATTAAGCTATTTGGGCGATCGCATGGAAATGGCTCATTCTATTGAAGGACGCCTTCCTTTTCTAGATGTAGAGGTAGTAGAATTTGCTAATCAGCTTCCGATTGCATTAAAAATTAGGGGGTTAAAAGAAAAGTTTGTCCTATATGAAGCTGTTAAAGATCTTATTCCCGCTAGTATTTATCAAAGAAATAAGCACACATTTTCAGCTCCTCATGCAATCAATGATACAGAAAAAAAGAGCCCATTAGAAGTGCACATTCATGATGTCATTCATAGCAGAGATTTCATAGCTCTACCCTTTTTCGATCAGAAAAAAGCCATTCAATTGTTTGACACTATGAAAAGTAAATCAAAAAGAGATCGAATGATAGCGGAATCTTCATTTAACTTAATGTTAAGTGCTTATTACTTGGACAAACATTTTATTAAGTCCTCTGAATCTTAAGGCCGCTTAGCGGCATGGGTAATCTCTCTTGGGTTATCACTTTGGACAAACCCAGAGATTGATTCTAGATATTACTTTGTTTGAGAGATTGCATATGAACAAAAAAAGATGCTTTGCACTTTCGAATGCAAAACATATAATCCGCCTACAACCATACAAAATTTGAGTAAATTTGCGCACTTTTTTTTTTCGTCAATCGATGACTGGTTTATTGGATCTATATTAGAAGTCTTATTTTCCGATTGATATTCAATAGCTAGTTGATTTTCTTCAGGGAATACCGCTAGCGGTGCTCTATGTCCAGTTAAGAAATAAAATCCGCTTTGTAATCCATTCTTCACAGGGTTAAAAATTCGATTTGCACAAATAGAAACCACATTTGCAATATTCGGTGTAATTGCTTTTATCTCTGAAGATAATTTTTCTAACCTTCGTAAAGCCTGCGTATTTTTTTCGGATAGTTCAATTAAACTAACCGTTTCTGTATGAAGTGCTTTACGATCTTCTATTAATTTTATTAGCTTGTTAGCTTGCCTTTCTTCAGCTTGGTTTATTCTATCCATTGCTTGAGATGACTGATTAAGACATATTGCCAATGGAAGCAGCTCTGGACAACCCCCGTATTTTTCTTTTAAAAGTGCGTCACTAAGTGGGGGAGGTATCTCATTTGTATAGTTATTTACTGGGTTCATGTTAGTTATTTCCTACTGGTTAGGATTTTTAATTATTGGGCTTCTTTAGAAATCTCTTCTTTTGCTTTAAAATTTTGTAATTGCTGAACTAATGCTTTTTGCGTTTTTTCGTGAATAGCAGGCGCAACAAGGCATCCGCCAGTAGCTCCACCAACAAGTGCAACTCCAGCGACTGTCGGTCCTGTCCCAACTAAGGCAACAGCAACCCCAGCAGCAGCCGGACACGCTAGTACGAATCCACCACCTAAAATAGCACCAGAAATGGCACAAACATACTGAAGTACTCTTTTAGATGATTGCAGGCCTTCTTCTGTAAGTTGAATGAATGTCTCTTTTTTGATTTCTTTGTCCTTAAGTCTAGTGTTATCATTTTTAAGCTCTATGTTTTCGGCTTCCAAAACTTCAATACGACGGTCTTTAACTTCTATTTTTTCTTCTGCTGTTTCGATTCTTCTTTTTAGATTATAACCATTCTCTATCAAATCACTAAGAAGATCTATAGGTATCGTAACAGGTCTTGTTGAAGTAGCATCTACAGGCAGCATAACAGTTGTTGGAATTAGTGAATTTTGTACAGGCATAAAACTGTCTCCTAAAAAAAATTATTAAAATAAATGCTTATTTATCTGAGCAGCCTGAGGTTGCTTAATTCCGCTTATTACCACATGAAAAAATATATTTTCATCTTGATTTAACAACCATTCCAACTCTTGTTTAGTCCATTTGCAACCTACAAATTTTCTTTTTTCTTTAATAAAATTAAAAACCTCAATATTTGTGGCTTTTATTGAATATAGCTGATCTTCCGTCCACTCAAAATTTTGATAACAACCCTTTTCCGGAATGAAAAAAGGTACAGTTCGTTTATTTAATGGAATCTGATCTGGGTAAGCAATATGCATTGTTTTATTAGAGATCAAAGTTTCACTGTTCTGTAACTGGTATAAAATTCTATTTGGCATAAGCATTCTTATAACCACAAAGCCAACTGCAATCGTCGTAGCTGCTATACTTTTTAGTGGAGCAATACAAAGTATAGATTCCCGATCATTGTAACAGCTGGAGTCTTGAAGATATATCATAGATGCTGCTAATGCGGTTGTCGTTAAAGAAAAGCAAGTAACCATAAAACAACGACTTACCTGATGAAAATCTTGAGAAAGGTAAGTTAAAAATTCTGATGTAACATTGGTCATGTAACCAAAGTTTTGACTTGTTTTATCGATAGTACCAGATATTTCTGCAAAAGATTGTGATAGAGATTCTGTTGTATGATTAAAGCTTTGCCCCATTTTATGGGTATCTTCAGTGAATCGATCGACAGAAGATTTTAAGTTGCCGCTAGTATTTCTTAGAATGTTAACAATTCCATCTTCTGTTTTGGATGTATTATCAGCTAGTTTTTTAAAATCATTTTTTGCGTCACTGGCGATTCCAGTCAGTTTCATGGTTCGATACCAGGAAACGCTAACATCGGAAAAAAATTTGAACGCAGCAATTCCAACTCCAATTTTGGCAACATTCGTTACAGAAGTGCTCGTACTAGAAACATTTTCTCCGGCTTTTTCGATTGTTGTAGCCAAATGCCCAGGAATTCCGTCAAGACTGCTAATGAAGTCATTAGCAGTGTTCAATGTTTGCTTAATTTCTGGTATTGTATTTCCAACCTCTTCCATTGCGTTGCCGGCTTTATTTGATGCTTTTCTGAATGCTGAGAAAATCCCCATTCTTATAGTCTCCTGCATTTGTATTTTTTTGGTAAGGCATGTTAAAATAAATTGAATTAAAATCAAACCAAAACTTAACACAAAGCAGAGCAAGACAGTTTTTAGGAATAGAAAAAAAGAATAATTCGCAGATATGAGCAAAGATCTGGCACAATGCTTCCAAGAAACACTTTAAGAGGTCTTATGAAACATAATTGATTAAAAATATTTCAGCAGAATATTTTGAAATGTATTGTAATACCATTTATCAAAATGAATCTTTGTTTTAAAATTCTAAATTTTAAAATAAGGTATTGTAGATGAAACAGAAG
>PSRO01000032.1 GCA_003176115.1 Chlamydiota bacterium
GCTTAAAGCAAATCCGATGGCTTTTAATGAATTAAAAAACTTACGAGAGAGGATTGGCATTGCGTAACATGAGTTACATAAAGATCATTTGGATGAAACCTTGAAAGAAGAAGCACTCTCATCTTCCCCAAAAAGTTCAATGAATGACTACTAGCGTGTAAAAAAAGGAAGAATCCCTCTTTTCACCGCTGCTACAGAACCCAAAGACTCTCAGCTTGTTAAATTTAGGGGCAAGCCCTAAAGTAAAAATAAATGATGGTTTATCGCTTTTGGATGCTGTTAAACAAAACAGTAAATCCGAGAAACACGAATTCATAACTGCCCAAAAGCTCTTTACTCTATCAATAATACGCTATCTTAAGGACAAAAAATGCCCCCTTCTTCTGCCGGTCTCATTTATGGGCCAGAGACTCATCATCTGGATCATTTGGCTCCTTTGTGCGCCATTTTAGAGATCCCTTTAATTGTTACAGAGGAGCTGCTCTTAACCCAAGTACAAGAAGCCTACCCTTTTGTGGATGTTCTCTATCTTGATTGTTTAGAACTGCCTTTTTTTCTGATAAAAAATTATCGATTTGTGTTTTCTTGCTTTTCGCGTATTGTGCTCAACGAGCTTTTCTTTCTTGCAGAACTGCTTACTAAAAAAAAGATCCATACCATTTGGTGTCCTCATGGAAACTCTGATAAAGGCAATATGAAGCCTTATGCAGAAGCTTTGTGCCAAGAAACATTACTTTTAGTATACGGGCAGCAAATGATTGACTTTTTTCATCGTCACAAGCTGATAAAATCTTATGTGACTACAGGTAATTTCCGTTATCAATTCTATATGCAGCATAAAGTCTGGTATGATGCCTATTTGGCAAAAAAAATCCCTCTAGAACGGAAAAAAACGATCCTATATGCACCTACTTGGCAAGATTATGAGAAATCCAGTTCGTTTTTCTCAGCGATTGACTTTCTGATTGAGCAAAAACCAGCCAAATACACACTGCTCATTAAGCTCCATCCTAATTTGAGATTGCAAAATCTCTTTCTTATAGAAGAACTAGAGGAGAGATGCAAGACCCTTCCCAATGTGCATTTTATTTCAGATCCAATACCTATTTATCCTTTATTGAATCATTGCGATCTATACATTGGCGACCGCTCTTCTATTGGTTATGATTTTTTACATGTAAATCGGCCTATGTTTTTTTTGAATCAGAACGATCTAGAAGAACCTCTAAGCACATATCTCTTTCGCTGTGGCTTAGCTATTTCGCCTCAACATTACTCCAACATTTACTCTTTAATAGATCAGATGCAGCAACAAGAACTTTCACCTATTAGAGAAAAGGTGTATCAATACGCTTTTGCCCCTTGCTCACTTAAAGTGCTCAAAAAAACTATTTTTTATGCATTAGATGAATACAACGAATAAAATACCACCAGAAAAATAACTGGTGGTATTTTCTCTTAGCTATCTAGCGTTCTCTAAAGGAGTTTGCTCTTGTTTCTCTTGCTCTTGCTCAACAATTTCTGTATTAGACGACTCATTGCTATCATCTTCTGCAAATGCTACACCATGTAAAGAAACCACAGCGGCTAGTAAAAACCAAATGCTACTTTTCATAATATTCAAGCTCCCTATATTATGTTTTTTTCTCCAGACAATACAAGGTATAGTACCTTGACTTTCATTGTTTGGGAGTTTCAATAATTTGTATTTTTTTTACAATATTTTTTCTTGAGAATTAAAGAAGAGTGATATCTATTTCAAGACAGGAAGGACACATACAAAATTGAGCTCATCAAAACTTCCCGCTGTTGCCATAGCTTCTAAATGATAAAAACACTGCCCTTCTTGTAGAATATCCACCTTGGAAACAACCCCAACATGTAATCCTGCAGGAAAAATACCGTCTAATCCCGTTGTAATTAAAAGGTCTCCAACCCTTAACAAAGCAACAGAGGGCAATCTAGGATCCTTTTCATAAGTAAAACCAGAGCGTAAATCTCGAGCAGGTCCTTCTTCATCTGAAAAATCATAATTAAAACCTGTCCCTTTTAGAAAAGATCCACAGGAACGCCATAAAGGACGCCCTGTTCCTTGTAATTCACCTTTGGCTAAATACATATTTTGATCCACTGGAATGAATTGAGCTTTGAGGCGAGTAAGAGCTGAAATGGCTTCTTGCATCTCTTGAGAACAAGTACTGTTTGCACTTTTTTCCAAGGAAAAAACTAATGTATTGAGTTGTTCTAGCAAAAGATGATCTTGCTGTTTTCCTCTAGCAGCTCTTACTGCAATGGTGAGACGATTATCAGTAATTAAACGTACACGGCTTCGTGTTTTATGGACGAGATCAATCACTCCTACAACAGAATTACCGATGAGCACAGGGCTGTTTTTAGCAATTGCTACTTCTTGCAAATACTCATTATCAGCTTCTCCTACATTTATCCAAACATAGTTGTTCCAACTTCCAGGCTCACGAAAAATGACCTTAGCAGGAATTGCTCTAGATTTTAGCTGCAAAACTTTTATGGTTTCTTGGCAGCGACGCTGTAAGAATAGCTTTTCACTTTCTTGAGAATTTACATTGTTCATAGACTTGAGCAAGTCCATTTGTTCATGTATGCGATCTTCTGATAAAAGCCACTCTCGAATATGATCAACTTGCAAACGAAGCAAGTAATTGTCTTGCCTAAGTGTTTCTATCTCTAGTTTTGCAGAAGTTGAAGTGGAGAGATTAAGAGGATGAGTTAATACATAGATGCGATCCCAAAAACAGGAAAAAGCACTGATTGACATCTGACGTAATGTAAGAGATGTATCTGGAGAAAAAGAAAACAGGATAAAAAAAATTCCAAGAAGAACTATATAAGAACGATAATCTATTTTTCGCATATAACATCTAATAAAGATTGTGCTACATATTCTATATTGCCTGCATTTAAACCACAGAAATTCATTCTACCATTTTCTGTCATATAGATTGCATATTCTTCTTGTAATTGTTTAACTTGAGAGGGGTTCAGCCCGCTTAATCCAAACATTCCTAATCCTTCTTTCAAATAGGCATGTTTTTTCCCATAAGCACATAAAGAATGGCGCATTTGATGCATTCTTTTACGCATAGAAAAAAGCTCTAACTCCCACTCTTTTTTTAAACCACTACTCAATATGTATGCAACAATTTGCGCTCCATGTTTAGGGGGATTAGAATAGCTTGTACGCGCAATTTTTCTTAACTGGCTCATAACGCTTTTTTTTATAGAATAGTTTTCCACAAAAACCCATAAAGCTCCTACTCTTTCTGCATAGAGACCAAAGTTTTTAGAACAGGAAAAAGCAACAAGCATTTCTATTCCTTCTTCTGCAAACTCTCTGATCATTGCACGATCTTTTTCTATGGATTTCCCTAACCCTAAGTAAGCACAGTCAAACAAAGGAATAAGTTTCTTATCTCGACACATTTTAAGTAAGATCTTGGATTGGAAAGGAGTTAAATCTATCCCTGTTGGATTATGGCAGCAAGCGTGTAGGACCAAGATGCTTTTTTTTTCTATGAGAGAGAGAAATTGGATGAGTTTTTCAAACTCTATACAGTGATGAGATGTATCATAATAAGGATATGAATAGACCTTTAAACCACAACTCATGAAGATCCCTTGATGATTGGGCCAAGTAGGATCAGAAACATAAATCTTAGAAGGCATTTCTTGTTTTAAAAAAGCCCCTGCTAATCTTAGAGCTCCTGTTCCTCCAACTGCTTGCATAGCAGCTAATCTTTCTTGATGAGCACTAAAAAAATCAGCTCCAAATACCAACTGCCCAGCTGCTTTAAGAAAAAAAGGATCTCCTTCGATCGGAAGATACGTCTTTGCTTTTTCCTCTTTCAATAGATGTTTTTCTGCTTTTTCAACACTGGATAAAATCGTTGTGAGCAGTTCTTCATTTTTGTAAACCCCCACTCCTAAGTCTACTTTATTTTTACGCATATCTGCTTGATAGCTAGTATTTAACTTAAAAATAGAGTCGGGTGGTAATAATGGTACTTGATCGAATACCCCCATGTTTTACTCCTTTTTTTGCATTGTATGCACAAGAACGTTTTTGGAAATACAATAAAAACAGAGTTTTTATCTAAAACGCCCCATTTAATTTGATCAAAATTAACTATTAAAATAATCTTATCATTTCTTTCTATAAAAGGTTCGTTTTCTATATGAAAGTTACCTCCTATTTTTATACTCCACCACCGTTTGTAGATAAAGCCTCAAGGGTGAAAGAGTGGGTGTATAATGCTACAGAAGTATTCATTCAGTTTTGCACAGAACGCATATGGCATTATTTAGACCAAAATCATTTCTTGCGATCTCACCTACAAAAAATCAATGAGCTCTGTATATCTGAAGAAAACTCTCTTCTTTTAGAAGTTCATTTTACCAACATCTGCATCATTCTAGAAAAAGAGCCCTCTCTAGCTCAAGTCTATATTGACCTTGCTCAAAGCATAAAAGACATTTCACCTGATTTACTTGAAATCCCTCAGATTGTAAATGCACACCCAAAATTGCTAGAAACTCACTTGGAAACTATGCAAAAAGCAAGAGAATTCAAGTCAGGAATACCGCTTTTGGAAATCTATCTTAGAACGGTAAAAAAATATAAAAATAATCCAGATAATGCACTTACAAAGCAGATTTGTGGAGCTTATACTAGTTATCGAAGTCTTAAAAAAAATAGGTCCCTTCAAGACCTTTTCTTTACAACTACCAGTCATATTTGGAACTTAAGAAAAGAGCTAGCAGAACCTCATTTACAAAGCATTCATAGTCTTTGTAATTTTAAGCCACTTATGCTGGAGTCTCATCTTACAATCAACCAACGTATATGCTCAAATGCACAGATTTTTGAGATCCATCTTAGCAATATCCATCATCTGCAACCCCAGTTTTTAGAATGTTATATAAACACTGCGTTTGGTTTAAAAGACAACCAATCACTATTAAATCTTTATACCCACACTATTTACATCATAAAAAACGGCACTACTTTAGACATTCACCAGAAAAATATCCAAACGATTTGCAAACTGCAACCATGTCCTTCTTTAGAAGCTTATTTTACTATGATCCTTCAATTAGAAAATACCGCATCATTAGAGAGTTACATCCATGGAATTGATCATATTAACAACACAAAAAACAGCAATGCATTGGCTCTATATCTTCAAAAGACATGCGCTATTTATCATTTTAACAAAGACCTATTAGAATTGCATTTTCAAAATGTCTGTCAATTACATCTTTATCTTAGAGAATATCTGCAAGAGATATGCAGTAGGGAAAATGATCAAAATATGACATATTTTATCCATAATACAAATAACATGATCCATTTCTCTCAAAGAGAGTTCATGCTTTCTGGCATGTACTTTTTACTATGCCAAAACTTGAAAAATTACCAAGCTAAAATATCACATACCTCTAACGTTTATTTTATTTTCCAGAAAAATTTCCCGTTACTACAAACTTATCTCAAAACTATCCTTTTTCTAGAAAATACCTATCCTAATCTATCCTACCTACATATAGAGAACGTCAAGAACATATTTAATCATCCATTATATTCTTTGGATGAATACATTTCAACAGTTAGTAAATGGATAGGAATCCATAGAGAAATTTCCTTATCACTTTATATTAAATATTCATACATGGATTTTGTTCTACAAGATCACCCTGAATTAGTGACCCTTTACAAGGGTACTTACCACATCTTAAACAGTAGACAAGAAGATTTATGCTGTCATATGTGTAATGTCTTTTCTATTGTCCAAAGACATCCACATCTACTAAAAGATTATCTAGAAATGATCCTGTTATTCATAAACACGCACTCTAACTTATTGTGGCCTCATTTAAAAAACACACAAAACATCTATGATTCTGAGGCAAACTTTCCTGAATATATCTCAAAAATACGCACTTTAAAAGATAGTCAAGAGCTTCTAGTCATTCATATCTGCCATACTTTCAATCTACATCGCCTTAGTAAACAGCATCCTTCACTTTTATCTCTTTACCATCTCACTTCTGATGCTTTAGAAAAGCATTCTAAAAGTCAATCTTATCACATATACAATACCTACCGCATCAGCATATTACTTACGCAGTATTTAAAACGTTATTTGCACACTATGCAAAAAGTTATACCTGTATGGATATCTCATGATGAGCCTAAATGTTCCTGGTTAAATGACCATTTGCAAAGTATCCAGAGATATTCTTTTGAAAATGCAAGCGCTCTACAAAAACAGCTTCAATTGATTTCTCAAATCGATGCCATTTTTAAAGGAAGAGCATTTTTTATAGAAGAAATCCTAAAAAACATGCAAGAAGAAGAAAGAAGAGAATTTATAGCTATATCCCCTGATATTATGCCTTATGTAATAGCTAAAAGCATCTTTCTTTATGGGTTTCATCCAAAATACCACACATTAGTTCCCTCTTTCTTTAATCCCAAAGTTCAGCAAGAAATTGCTATTCTGCGCAAAGAATCCGATAAACACCGTATCCATAACTTGCAAAAAATTTTTACTAGCTTACTAGATTTTACCAACTACTGGAACATGGAAATGCCCGAAGATGACACAAGAGCCGTAGCCAAAAAAATGCAAAATTTATGGATAGATGCTACCCAAGGAGAAAACAATCTATTCATGCAGTGTTGGAAAGAGGCATCTAAAGCTTTAGAGATTTAATCTAGCTTGAAAATAGCCAGAAACCGTAGTATCTTTAAGAGTTCTAAGGGGCGTTAGCTCAATTGGTAGAGCGCAACAATGGCATTGTTGAGGTCAGCGGTTCGATTCCGCTACGCTCCATTTATAAAACATTTCATTTCTTTAATTTCCTGAACACAGTGTGTTTTCTAGGAATGACCTTGATATTTTTCATAACTTTGCGCCGTGTTCTCATGTGTGCTACGTATGAAATATAGATAAGCTTCCAAAGATATGATGAGCCTAAAAACAGGAAACATTTTTAAGCTCATGTAAACTTGAGTCCTATAGGCGCTTGCTTATTTCTGTCCCAATTACAAGGGAGGTTTGTCCATCTTGAATGCCCAAGGCAACAGACGCATCGCCTGTAATAAATTCCAATACATGTTTCCACTCAGTCAAATCAGAACTAAAAAGAAATTCTTCATTTGCGCATTTAGCATAAAAAGTTTGTTTTATTTCTATTGCTCCCCACTTTTCCTCATTTTGCACTAGATGAATCAAATCCCCTTTACAATGGCAACTAATAGGTAAAGTGGTGTTGGCTAAGAATGCAATGATCTTATCAGGATGCAGTCCCTGCACAATTTCTTTTAGATCATTTTCTGTTAAATCACAGAAATTAACAATCCTCACATCTTCAGAAGAGGTTTTCCGGAGATGAATCGCATCATTTGCAAAAATAGACAGACAAACCATAGTACAAGCTAGAATCATATATTTTTTCATTTACTTCTCCTTATTACAGTATGTAAATTTATAGTTTTAGAAAGCTCAAAGATCTCTAGGAAAACCACTAAAAAAGCGATTCCAATAGCCCTATTAATATATTCTTTTGCATAGAATAAGAAAAGACTTACTACTATTTTTTTCTTTCCTCTTTCAAGAATTTCTAGATGAAGATACGACAAGATGTTACTACAAAACCTATCTAGCAGCAGGAGGCCTTACTCGAATGGCGGTAAAGGAACTGGTGTGCATCTTGGCACACGTTTTAACAAATGGGGTATTCCAGAAGAAAATATTCTACCGCTTTTACATCAAGAAGCTAATTGTAAAGGCAGTTGGTAATTCCTTTACTAAACTTAGAGAAAAAAAAGAAACCGATACGCTTCTTTTCTACTTTTTAAGAACATTTTTATGTTTGTATTCCTTTGCATTCTTATAAAAAATCCTCATCTCTTTATATACCTCTTCTCTTGAACCAAAGTAATTTTTGCAAGAAGGAAGGCTGTTTAAGAAAAGCTTGCCGTAGGATTTACTTAAGAGACGATGGTCTAAGCATACGATGCATCCCCTATCTTGTTGGGATCTAAGTAGCCTTCCAAAGCCTTGTTTAAATTGAATAATAGCTTGAGGCACACTGTATTCCAAAAAAGGGTTTTTGCCATCTTGTTTCATCGCTTCTATATAAGCCTCATGCAAAGGATCAGAAGGAACAGCAAAGGGAAGCTTTACAATAACCACACATTTTAAGGCATCTCCTGGGACATCAACTCCTTCCCAAAAAGAATCTGTGGCTAGCAATACCTGTCCTGGGGTTTGTTTAAATTTTTCAAGCAACATATGCCGAGGAAGATCCCCTTGTTTGAGGATAGAATAGGAGCTCTGTAATCTCTGAAAACAATCGTGTAACATCTCAAAAGAGGTAAACAGCACAAACACACTCCCTTGAACAATTGCTATCATTTCTTCTATTGTTTGCACAATATGTAACAAAAAATATGGATCTGAAGGCAGAGGAATATCCTTGGGAACTAAAAAAAGCGCTTGAGTATCAAAAGAAAAAGGAGAAGGATAGATCTTCTCCTGAATTATCTTATCTATTTGATCTAGTCCTAAGGTACGCTTTACAAAAGAAAAGCTATTTTGGGTAGTAAGCGTTGCGCTACATAAAACAGCTGCATGTAAAGGAGTAAAAAATTGCTTACCTAAAAAGAGAGCTATATCTAGATTTGCATCTATATAAGAAAGGTTCTGAGCGGTTTTCTCTAGCCATTGTACTCTTTTTATGTTCGGATCATTGATGCAAAATAGAGAAATTTTTTTACTCTCTTCTTCTAAACGGCTTTTCAGAGAATGCAACTCTAGTGCATGTGTATGTAGCTTTTCTTCCGAGTATTGATCCAATTCTTGCTTTAAACCCTGGAGGATCACAGCAAGACTCATGAGCTCTTTTGCTAGCATGCCAAGAGAGGGTAAAATCTCTTCCTTCCAAATAGGGGTTTGTTTGAAGGCATCTGTAATGCGATATTTAGCATCTATTTTACTAAAACAATCATGCGTAAAAACTTGCTCTATTTGCAAACCGCAAACTTTTTTTTGTCCGAGTATATCAACTTCTATTTTTTGCTGAAGCTCTAAAGAGTACCGATTCAGCCCTAAAAGATCTTTTCTGATCAGTCTACATAAAGCGTTTTCTGGTTGGGTTTCTGAAAATAAACGAGACAAAAGATATAAAAGATAACGCTTATCTAATCGCTGCGCGCTGCTTTGTAGGGCAATTGATTCCAAATGATGCGCTTCATCAATGATCAGGTATTCATAAGGAGGAAGAGGAGAGTCTTTGACTTGTTGTAATTTAGATTTATAGTCAGCTAATAAAAGGTGATGATTAACAATAATAAGCTGTGAGTCTAAGGCTTGTCTGCGAGCTTTAAAGAAATAACATTCCTTATAGTGAGGACATCTAATGTGATCACAGCTATCTCTTTCTGCTGATACTTTATCCCAAATGGGTTGGGAAATTTTAAAGGGCATTTCTGAGCGAGTGCCCTCTTCAGATGTTTTAAGTGAGGCTTGTAGTAGTCTGATCTCTTGTTCAGGAAAGAATAAAATCTGCTCTTCTAATATTTTTAGCTTCTTTAAACATAGGTAATTGTTCATCCCTTTTGCCAAAGAAACTTTTAGATCGATCTGCAATGCTTTGAGCAAAAAAGGGATATCCTTACCAATCAATTGCTCTTGTAGCGCAATAGTATGAGTGGAGATCACGGTGCGTTTTTTGTGTTGAATAGCCCAATAGATCGCTGGCAATAAGTATGCTAAGCTTTTGCCGGTACCAGTTCCTGCTTCAACACAAGCAATTTCTTGAGATTGATAGGCATTGTGAATCAAAAGCGCCATTTCTTTTTGCCCAGTTCGAATTTCAAATCTAGGCAGTTTTTGTAATGGCCCTTCTTTAGAAAAAACAGCTTCAAAAAACTGCTCAGCGGAGCGAATACACAATTTATTTCTCTTCCAATAGATCTAGAAAAGCCTGCAATTGTTTCGCGCGTGTAGGATGGCGCATTTTACGTAGAGCTTTTGCTTCAATTTGTCTGACGCGCTCTCTTGTCACTTTAAAAACCACTCCTACTTCTTCTAAGGTTTTGGGTTTCCCATCAATGAGACCAAAGCGTTCCATTAATACCGTGCGCTCTCGATCTGTCAAAGTAGCAAGTACTTCATTAATTTTATCTTTTAAAATCGCATAGCCCGTTGCTTCAGCTGGTGATTCAATAGCCGTATCTTCTAGGAAGTCTCCAAATTGGCTCTCTCCTCCATCTCCAACCTCTGCTTGCAGAGAAATAGGATGTTGGGCAATTTTATAAATTTCACGCACACGCTCAGGAGTTATACCCAGTTCTACAGCAAGCTCTTCAGGAGTAGGCTCTCGACCTGTCTCCATCATGAGCTTCTTAGCTCCACGCAAAACCTTATTAATTGTCTCAATCATGTGCACAGGAATACGGATAGTTCTTGCCTGATCAGCGATTGCGCGAGTTACGGCTTGACGGATCCACCAGGTAGCATAAGTAGAAAATTTATAGCCTCGTCGATATTCAAATTTTTCTACAGCCTTCATTAATCCCATGTTTCCTTCTTGAATCAAATCCAAAAAGGACAAACCACGATTGGTATATTTTTTAGCAATAGAAATCACCAAGCGCAAATTGGATTCTACCATCTCTCTTTTGGCTTCTTGGCTCTTGTCCATCCAGCGTTGCAACATACGAACATCTTTTTTAAACTCATCTAATGTGCGCCCTGCAGCTAATTCGCGATTTAATAATTTACGTCTTACCGCACGTAGCTTCCCTGCAGCAAACTTATTTTTCTCTGCCCGAGGAATTAACTCCTGACTCTCTTTTTCCAATATGAGAAATCGCTCATAAGCATTAAGAATTACCTCGCCAAAATCTTCAATGATATTGTGACGAAAGTGCATTCGCCTCAAATAAGCTTGCGTTCGAATGCGGCACTTTTCGATTTCTTCCGCAAGTTTTACCTTATCGATTTTTTTCTCTTCTGTACTATAGAGCTCACGCAAAAGATTTTCTAAGATTTGATCCTCTTGTCTAAGCAACATGCATAGTTTGGGAAGTACGGCTACATAATTGTTTTTGTCCTCTACTTCTTTCTCTGAGATAATCTTGTCAAAACGTTCTTTGGAAGAAATCAGATAGTTAGCGATGGAGATGGTCTCACGCGTTGAATAACGGAAACGCATAATAATTTTTTCTATTTGAATTTGCGCTTTTTCAATACGCTTAGAAATTTCAACCTCTTCTTCCCTAGTTAGTAGAGGAACCGATCCCATCTCTTTGAGGTACATACGTACTGGATCGTCGGAAGTTGTCTCAGACCTCTTAGGTAACCCTTCTAGTTCCTTTGCTTCTTTTTTTCGCTCTTTTTGCCTTTCTACTTCAACTTGATTAAGGATCTGAATATCCATACCGCTTAAGAAAATTAAAACCTGGTCGATCTGTTCAGCAGAATCGAACGTCATAGGTAAAATTTCATTAATTTCCTCGTACGTGATATACCCTTGCTCTTTAGCTATAGCGACAAGTTCTTCGACTTTTTGTTGATGCTGTTGTGTAAACAAATTATTAAATGACCCTTTTGACATGTGACTCTAATTAATTTAAGTAAATTATGAATCGATTTTGATAATAATCTTTCTTATTGTCAAGCTACTCTATATTTATTATCCCCTTATAAAATTGTTTAACATCAAAACTCTACTTTTTCTATTAAAAATGTAAAATTTTTTTAAAAAATGCAATATCTGTGTTATCCCCAATAAGATAAAAGTTTGTATATTTTTTTTAACAGGAAAACTTTTTCAGTAGAACTCTTTTTGCGATTTTGTTTAAAATAGAGGTAATTTTAAAGCGCTACTATCGATCAAGCGGCTTAAAGTAACAATTGTCGTCCAAAACCTATCGTAAAATAAAGTTTATGTTAAAAGCATTTTGACGAATTATGCTCTTTTAGGTTATATTTCTTCCATCTTTAAGTCCAAAGGAAAACTTATGGCAAATGAAAAAAAAGATAAGCAAGTAAAGCGCCCTAGTGCAGAAAAGCGCAATATACAAAGCAAAAAGCGCAACCTATGCAATCGTGCATTTAAAGCAAGAGTGGGCAGCGCCTCAAGATCTTTGAAAGAAGCTCTTTCTCAAAAAGATGCTTCTTCCATTCAAGAGAAACTCAATGAAGTTTACAGCTTAATGGATAAAGGAGTTAAAAAAGGGGTGTTTAAAATCAATAAAGCCAGTCGTCTTAAGGCTCGCCTAAGTACAGCGGCTAAAAAAGCATCTGTGTAATTTACGTTTGGTTAAAACTTCGTTTAATTTAAATTGTTTCCTATCCTCCAAAGATACGAAAATCCGGTCATTTGTGGCCGGAATTTATTCCTTTAATCTGTGATAATAGTTTCTTTGCTTTCTGGAATAGGCCTCTAAGAGACGATAAAAATAAAGATAAACACATTCTGGGCTAAGAATTTCTTCTGCTAGTGCATAAGCACGATCTACCATTTCTTCACATTCTGCATCATGTTTTTTAGCCCATTTTATTTGATCACAGATATCAGATAAGTCTTTAGAGACAGGGATATAATGAACATAAGGCTTTAATTGTGAGTAAAACCAAAGAATATTATCCGTAACTTGCTTGAATAAAACCGAACCAGAATAGAGAAATAGCGCAGTTCGAGGCGTATTGGCAGTGTGCCCATCGATATCGATTAAATAACGATAGCGAGAAAATTCGTTGAGAGGAATAAAATTTCCCATCATACCTTCCTTTACCATAAGATCTGCAATAGAAGAATCTTTGTCCCACCATCTAATTAAATAATTAAATCTCGCATCGATTAAATCGGGATTCTTTAAAGAAAGAGCCACTAATGCAGGTCTAGCACACAGCCTCCAATGTGCCCGATCAAAAGCACCATTATCAGCTCCTCTAAAAAATAAAATTTGATGTTTTGATTTCCAGGAATTACGCATTCTCTCTCTTCCTTCAAAAATTTGAGATTTGTCAGGTTCATATCCATTTAAGGCATACATATCTGGCATAAGAATGATTCTGTCATCAAATCGGTCTTTAGCTCTGCAAAATAGAGCATACTTAAATCCTGGAAGAGGATTATTAGAAGAACATTGATGGTAATAATAAGGTATATCAAAACGTGTGAATATAAAATCCATATCAGGTAAAGGGGACATCTCATGCATCTTCTTAAGAGGAGTCAGAAACTTTTCTGTATAACTATCGGCTAAACTTTTATCAGTTCCATCAAAGAACAACTGACCTTTAAAAACTTTTACTCTAATTAAACCCATGGAATGGGCATATTTTTCAAAGAATTGATCCAGATATTGACAACTTAATTCTTTTTTAAAAGATCGTAAATTGTGCTCAATTTGCTCTGTCATCCATTCAGGAGTAGGCTCCTCTAACTTTTTTAAGAAACGATATGAATCAACTGCCATCAGTTGCGCATGCATTAAGAAAATAAGCAATAGAATGAAATAATATTTTTTTAAGTTATCTAAACGCAAAAAGTACCTTCCTTTTTACAAGAGAAATGATTTGTTACTTTTCTTCTAAATAGAAGAAAAGTAACAAGATCAGACAATAAAAAAAACTGCATTGCTCAGATCTTGTCATTGTTAGGAGAAGAAATATCTTCTTAAAGAAACACATAGAAAAACTGACTTACTTTTCCAAAAGCTTAAACTTAACGCTTTTGAGAACAACACTTAGTTGTTGCATACACTTCAACTCTATCAAAATATAAAGTTAAAAATCCCCATGCTTTGGATACTTCCTGATAATTAGCATTGTCAAACCAAATATACCCACCTCTTTTAATCTTTGGCAAAATCTTTGCTTGATAACAAAAAACTTGATTTTAGTAATCTTGCTTAGTTCATATGCCCAGTTCCAGGTAAAGACACAGCTAACTGAGAGAGCAACAGAAAACGTACATAGTTGATACAAGTGCTTTCTTCATGTCTATACTGCTTATTTAAAGCCACAAAAAAAAATACAAAGTATTCTTTCATTACAAACCTTGTGAATTTCACTTATTCTTAATTGTCCTATTGTGGCACTCTTTGATGCGATTTAGAGAACCACTAAAAAAATAGCATTTATGAGTAACCCAAACTTTAGCAACTGCTGTTATAGATCTCATGAACTCCTACTTTTGATAATTCTTACAAGCTTGTGTACTTTTACTATTTCCGGTGAGACAAATGAGCTGGAAAACCTGCATAAAGAGCTTCATGATCCTAAATATGTCTGGATGGATAAACAGATAAAAAGAGATTTAGCAGCATTTGAAGAAGAAGGTATTTCTCTAGAAAAACTTGACATCACATTACAAAACATTCTTGCCTCTCCTGAAAAAGAATATGCCTATTTGATACGTTATAAACTCGTAGATAACAAGATTACTCTTTGGAGTCCTACTCTTCGAAAGAACCATCCAAGAATAATACACTTTATGAATTTTATCACAGAAATGGCAAAATATATTAGCCTCCCTGATGTAGAGTTTCTACTCTGCGCTGGGGACTCATTCGAAAGGCCTATTTTTCTAGAATCTTGTCAAGCTCCCATTTTTTGCATAGCTAAACACAAGGAAAACAAAAAAGTATTGCTCTTTCCTGATACAGAACATCTATCTGCTCGAGACAAGTTACTTTCTACTGTATTTTATGCCAACTCTATCCATCCTTGGGAAAATAAAATCTCAAAAGCATTTTGGCGAGGCAGCGCAACAGGAGGCCCTTATTGTTTTTATTGGGATCTGTTTCCACGTCCTTCTCTAATTGTAACCTCTTATTACCATCCTGAAGATATCGATGCTGCATTTGTAAATGGTTGTTTTTACGTCTATGAAGAACCCACTAGGACTCAGATGTTAAACTTCAAAGCACTTGAAGATCCTGTTTCTATTTCTGATCAAGTGAAATATAAATATCTCATAGCTATTGATGGAAATTCTTGGCCTTCTAGTTTTCCATGGCAACTTTTATCGAATTGTGTTGTTTTAAAAAATGAGTCAGACTGTCTTGATTGGTATTATGAAGCGTTAAGGCCATATGAACATTATGTGCCTTATAAAAAAAGCTATGATGATCTATTGGTTAAAATTCATTGGCTCCGAAGAAATGATCTGCTAGCATGTAAGATTTCTGAGCAAGCCACTGCTTTAGCTATAGACCTTTTTAAAAAGAAAACTACAGCTATCTATTTATATAAATTGCTTTTGGCTTACTCAAAGTTACAGAATTTTCAACCTCAAGATTTGCAGAAAGACATCTAATCTTTTTTTTCTAATCTGCAAATCCAGCCTGTTCTTTCTTTATAAAAACGAATAAAAAAGACCAGAGGCTTAGTTTGAAATAGCTCAATCCATCCATATATAGCCGATGTAGGAATTTGAAAAGTTTTTCTAAAAAATACACAAATAGGTCTTTCTGGAAGAAGTTGCGTTTGTGCATAAGCAATGAGCTCTTGTGTATCTAAACCCTTAGGAGCTGTATGTAATGAATATATCAAGCGACAATACCAAGATTGTTTAAATCTGTTAGAAGGAAAAAGAAAATGCATAGTAGGAAACTGGCTTGCTAAAAAAAAAGCTTTGCGAAAAGAAGCTTTTTCTAAAACCAATATTGCGGAAAGATTTGACTCCAAAGCAGAAAGCTCTATGCGACATGGGGAAAAGAAAAAAAAGAATACTTTGGCTAAAAAGGAAAAGAAAAATTCAGACAACCGAGAGATTAATATCAAAAAAACCAGAAGAGTAAGAGCTGCAACAGCAGCAAATCCATTAGCAGAAGAGAGCTCTAAAAATTGACTAAATACATAAAGAAGAAGAGAAGCAATAAATACTCCTGTAAAACTAAAAAAATTAGCCGCTGCAATCATTTGCCCTCTTCTTTCATCTTTGCTATTGAGCTGAATAAATGTATCAAAGGGCACAGCAAATAATCCTCCAAATGCGCCAATTAAAACCAGAGAGATTATAACAAGAGGTAAACTTGTTGTAATCGATAGAAACAAGAAGTTAATGGCAATGCCCAAACAGGCCACACAAGAGAGCCCTAACGCCGTTTTATACCGGGCAAGCTTTCCTGCTAAAAAAGCTCCTAAAGCAATACCTAAAGCAGAAACTAAAAACAAATACCCCCCCGCAATCTCGCTTAAATGCAAGGTTTGGATGGCAAAAGGAATGACATTAAGCTGTGTGAAAGCGCCTACGAATAAAAAAAAGGCTGAACTAAAAATGGCTGTGACTAGATGAGGTGTTAAAGAGGCAATTCTCAAAGTATAGTAAATCTCTTTTAAGAAAAAAGGATGAGCCTTTATTTTTTTCGCTTGCTCCGGTGTCTTTTTAATGCCTAAAGCAGCAAGAAAACCGCCTATTGCAATCATGAAACAAATACACGCAACCCAAGTAAATTGACTATGGGTTGTTTCTGTTAGAAAAGAGGCTAAAAAAGTGCCGAAAATAATAGCAAGATAGGACGTTGAGGTGATTAATCCATTTGCTCGAGGAACCACATGTTGCGAAACAAGCTCTGGAATCATCCCGTACTTAGAAGGGCTCATCACAGCACTATGAATAGCTAAAATAAATAAAAGGCCATAACAGAGCCAAGGAACTCTTGTTGCAAAAGCAAGGATTGCGATCCCCATTACAAGAACTTCGACCCCTTTCATAAAAACAAGTAACTTCTGCTTGCTTAAACGATCTGCTAAAATCCCTGCGTAAGAAGAAAAAAGTAAAAAAGGGATTACATAAATGGCCCCTGTTGCTGAGAGAATAGAACTCGCTTCTGCAGCTCCTAAAACTTCAATCAGTAAAAACACCATTGTAAATTTAAAAATATTATCATTCACAACCCCTAGCGCTTGAGCCACATTTAAACAAGCTAAAGAGCAACGGCCTGTTTTGGAAAAAGAGGGGATCCTTTTAAAAAGCTGTCTAAAACACATAAAAATAGTATACTAAGAGTAAAATGGATTCTTCCCATACACTATAACAAGCTCAACAAAAGAGAGCGAGAATGAAATCTTGCAAAGAAGAGATCTCTTGTCCTTCAACTGCTCTACACTGCACATTTAGCCAAAATATAGAAAGGCTTGCCGATAAATTAAAACAAGATCTCATCGCCTCTTCTACTCATCCTTTTAGTAAAAAAATCTTGATCACACCCAGTCAGCCTATTAAGGATTATCTCATTGATTTTTTAGCAAAAGAATTAGGGATTGTTACAAGCATACAATTTTTTTCTTTAAAACAGGCCATCAATGAATGGCTATTTTCCTTTGGGAAAAAAATACCGGATTCCATAGAAATTTCTCTGGTATTAGAAGAGATCATCGAGCAATCTTGGCAAAAAGATGAGAAGAGCAAACTCTATTCCTATATCGCCTGCGAAGAAGAATCTAAAAGAAGTAAAAGAAGGATAGGTCTTAGCGATCATCTATCTAATATATTTGAAGAATACGGCACCTATGGACTGCATTTTTTACCTGCTTGGACTAAGAAGCTAGGTTGGCAGCAAACATTGTGGAATCACATATTTTCTTCTCACCTCAACTGGACTTATCCTCTAGACGCCGCTAAATTTTTGCAAACACAGAATACATCCATTTTTGTATTTGGGTTTTCTTTTCTTCCTCTTTCTTATCTACAAATACTCAAACAAGTCGGTGCTCTTTTTTATTTCTTCTCTCCCTGTGAGCTTTTCTGGGAAGATGTTCACACAGATCGCGAAAGATCCTATTTACGAAAAAAACTAGCCCAAAGAGGAATCAGCATTGAGAAAAGAGAAGAGCTAAATCATTATGATGCAGCAGCGCATCCTCTACTAGCCAATTGGGGTAAATTAGGAAGAGCTTTTTTAAAAAACCTTGACTTCTTCTCCTTAACAAGCACAGAAATCTACGAGTTAAAAAAAGAAAATAACAATCTACAAAAACTCCAAGAACAGATTCTTTATTTTGAGCGCACAGAGCCTATCTCCCAAGTGGATTCTTCCCTACAATTACATAGCGCGCCTACCAAACTTAGAGAAGTGGAAGTTCTTTTCGATACGCTCTTAACCCTTATACAAGAAAATTCTATTACCCTTGATCAAATCATCGTATTAGCTCCTGATATAACAATCTATGCTCCTTATATCGAAATGATTTTTGCCAATCATCCACTTCCCTATACCATAGAAAATGTACCTCTTCTCTCTAATGGTGCAGCTCATGGGTTTGTTCTGCTAAAAAAAGTCTTAGATGAGAACTTTTCTCTAAACTCCATTTATGCCTTATTAGATGAAACGATCTTTTGTACGAAACAGAGCTGGAGTTCTGATCAGTCCAAGCAAATTAAACAATGGTTAAAAACAGCTTCTATTCGTCAAGAAGAGGAGGCTTATAATTGGGATGCTGGTATTTCTCGTCTTCTACTAGGTATTGTTACTCTAGCCCCTTTAGAATCCTATTGGCCCATAGATGTAATTGCTCTTACCGATATAGAGCTTTTTTCCGATTTTTTATGTGTATTTGCATCCCTACAACAAGATCTATCGTCCTTGCGATCTGAAACAATGACCATTGGATCGTGGTTGCTCTACATGGAAGCTCTTTTATTGAAGTATTTTGATGTAGAAAACGATGGATTTTTACAAGAAATTAAACAACTACAGAAAAGATCTCAAAATCTTCTTCTTCTGCGTAGTTACGAGAGCATAGAACGCATTATGGATCGATTACTCCATAAGAAAACCAAATTCCAAAAAACACAACATTTAAGACAAATCCACTTTCGTTCCTTACAAGAGGGCTGTATATATCCTTCCCAAGTGATTTGGATGTTAGGAATGGACGAGGAGCTCATCCCTCGCATGATCCAAAGCTCTTCTTTATCAGAACTAGCTCAAAATCTAGGATCAGATTATATCCCTACATGTGCAGAGCAAGATCGTTATTTATTACTAGAAGCACTCTTTTCCGCGCAAAAGCATCTTCTATTCAGCTATGAGCGAATAGATTCTAAAGACCAAAAACCCAAAGGATTTTCTTTTCTCATCGAAGAGCTGCAAGCTTGTGTAGCTTTGCAAATCATCGATCATCCAAATCTGCCTTTTGACTCTAGCTACTTTCAAGAAAGCTCTCAGATAAAAAAATCACAAGTCGATTATCAGGCAGCTATGTCTTATTATTTTCCTAGTCCACAAAATACCCCTTTTCTTACACAAAAGAAGAGACAACCTGTAATGACCCCAACAGTTGATGTAAAACAGCTGTACAAATTAGCTAAAAACCCTATTCGATTTTTCTGTCAGGATATCTTTCAGATATTTTTAGAAAAAGAAGAGACTGATAGTGATTTTTTATTCTCTAACTATCAAAAAGCCATTTTTGCTAGCGAAGTGCGTACAAAACCTTTACATGAATTGCTTGTGCAATTAGAGGCTCAAGGCAAACTTCCCATTGGGTTGTTTAAAGATCTTGCCCTGAAAAAATTACATGAGGAAGTAGCACAAATACAGGAAACCCTCTCTCAATTTGACCTACAACTAGATGCTCTTTTCTCTATTAGCCTATCTAAAGAATGTAGGAAAATAGAGCAGCTTAAGTGTGGCAATTGGATAGCCCCCGCCATTGAGTTACCCTTTGAAAATCAGAAGATTCACATCGTGGGAACTGTAACAGACCTATCTCCAAGAGGTCTTATTTCTCAAGGATCTCATCATTTAGAGGAGTTGATTCACATATGGCCTATTTATCTAATTTACCTGATCCTACAACCACAAATGCATGTAAAAGCTTCCTTGCTTTCTTTGAAAGACAGCTCTTGTTTATCTCTGAAAATTAAAGATCCTATTTCATCTATGCAAAAATATTTGCGTTATTTTTTTCACGCTCGTCAAACTATCTCTCCTCTGAAAACAACTTGGGCTAAAGCCTTGCTTTTGGGAACTCAAAGCGATTTTGAAAAAATCCTTACGGATGATCATCAGCCAAATTCAGCAAGAACACAAGATGCATATGAAAAGTGGTTAGAGCGTCGTGGATTTTATTTTGATGCCCAAGAGACTTGGAACTACTGGACTCCTCTATTCAAAGATGTGTTTTCTGAACTCATGGGTTCTCTATGAAAGAATTCGATATCCTCGATCGCAATCTTTCTATATTTGGCCCTCACTTTTTGGAAGCCTCTGCTGGGACAGGAAAAACATTTGCGATTGAGCATCTAGTCGCTAGACTCATTCTTGAAGCAGAAAATCCCATTACCATAGAACAAATTTTAGTAGTTACTTTTACTAGAGAAGCAACTCGTGAGTTAAAGCGGCGCATCCGTCAGAATCTACAACGCCTCTATAAAAATATCCGAGAAAATCATACAGATCTTGATTACCTAAAGGCTATTCTAGAAAAAGGCAATGCTGCGCTTTTACAAGCGCAAGAAAGAATAGAGTCTGCTCTGATCTTTTTTGATCATGCTTCTATTTATACATTGCATAGCTTTTGCTATAAATTAATTCAAGAATTTGCCTTTGAAACCCAAAATGGATTTAATCTCAAGAACCCTGATGAACATGCCTATGTATCTACTTTGCAATACGCTGTGAAACAAGTTTTGCGCACAGAGATGAAAAGTCCTTTGTATAGCTCCAATCAAGTGCATTTCTTACTCTCCAAATACAAATTTAATTTCGAGAAACTGCTAAATCATTTAATGCAAGTGACCAAAGAGGATAGAAAACTAGATTTCTTTCCTTCCTTTATCGAGTTATATCAACAATTTCTTTCTACACTCCCCACATTATCTTCTGTGTGTAGTTGTAAGTTTATAGAAGAAATCCAACAGTTATCCGCTGTGTATAAACAGATGACCGATAAAAGCTATATAAAAGAAGCTGAAATTTGGGGGAGAATTCTAGAGACAAAAACTTGTAGCCTAGAAGAATTTGATCTACTGCTTGTGAAGAATTCTTTCCTGGAAAAAATCACCGAGTCAAACCGTAAAGTACGTGCCAAAGCAATTGTCTTTACTTATGCAAATCTATTCAAAGAACTACAAAACTTTTCTTTGCCCCTTTTACAACAAGCTAAAGATCCCAAAAAAAATTTCTTAAGGCTCTGTGCTTTATGCCAAGAAAAATCCCAGGTACTTTTAGAGAAAGCAGATCTGTATTTTCCTGATACAATCGTTAACAGAGTTCATCAAGCGCTCATGGAACATCCTGAATTAAAAGAACAGATACAAAATAAATTTCAAGCAATTATCATTGATGAATTCCAAGATACAGATAAAATTCAGTGGCAACTATTTCATCAACTATTCACACCAAAAATGCAAACCTTTTGCCTTGTAGGAGATCCCAAGCAATCCATCTATGCCTTTAGAAAAGCAGATCTATACACGTATTTATCCGCAGCTAAAGTAATCGGTAAAGATCACTTGCGTCACTTAAATACAAATTATCGGAGCTCTTCTTCTCTGATTGCAGTGTTAAATAAATTTCTAACAAAAACCAAAAGCTGGATGCCTATCCCTGAGTTACAATCTTATTTAGACGTGCATTCTGTTCATCCCATTAGCTTAAACCTTCCTTATGTAACAGCTCCTATGCATCTATTTGTAGCAAAAGCCGCTTATCGTAAAAGAGCAAGATGGCCAACAATCTCTACGGAAAACCAACAGCTATTTGCCTTCATTGCTCAAGAAATTAAGCAATTACAAATCCATTATCATACTCCAAAATCCAAGATGGCCATCTTAGTTAAAGATCGTTATCAAGCAGCTAGAGTGGTTTCTTTTCTGAATAGTCAAGGGATTGCTTCTCATTTTAAACGAGGTGTAGCCCTTACTCAAGCAAATGCTTACTTTGGTTTTAAAGAAATTTTAACAGCTGTATTAGACCCCAAAGATGCAAGCAAAATAAAAACCGCTCTTGGGACAGCAATTATTGGATGGGCAGATCAGCAATTAATCCAAGACTGGAAACATCCTTGTTTTGGCCTGGCAAAGATCCATTTCCAAACCCTTAAAACCATTTGGGAAGAAAAGGGATTTAGCTGTTTTTTTCACTCTCTATTGCATACGTATTTTGATCCAGATACCTCTGTTTTACAAAAGCTTCTCTCTTCTAAACAAACAGAGCTTTATGTAGATTTAACTATGCTAGCAGAAATACTCATTGAACAAGAAATGCAAGGTTACCGAGGAATTTCTTTGCTTAGAGCTTTAAATGACATGCAAAATACCTTAGAAGAGGACCACTTTGCAACCCCTTCTCAACAAGAAGAAGACAGTGTGCGCATCATGACTATTTTCATGAGTAAAGGTTTAGAGTTTGATGCAGTATTTGCTCTTGTCTTAGCTTCTCGTCAAAAAACATCAGACTATATCGCGATCAAAAATCAACTCATTCCTTGTGATCTAAAGGACCCTAGGTGCCAACTTGCCTTAGAAGAAGCAGACGCAGAAAAAATGCGACAATTATATGTTGCTCTCACACGTGCAAAATATCATTTGTATATTCCTGTTATTTTAGATCAACTGCAAGCACAAATCCCATTAGCAGAAGCATCTCCTATCGAATTATTCCTGAGCAATTGGCTCTTTCAAGAGACAAATTGGCAAAAAGTTTACACTCTGATCCCTACAATAACACAAGATTCTATTGCATCCATTGTTTCTGAATTGCAACCCAATGTTACCTATTCTCTTTGTACGCAGATAGAGCCGCTACTGCATTCTCCAAAAACAGCAACTCCAACTTTAATAGAACCAGAAAAGATCTTATTAAACATCTCTTCTGCGCATTGGCTCTCGTTCACTTCCATAGCGCAATTAGAAAAAAAACAAGAAAAACAGACTCGTTCCTTTATAGAACAAAATACACTCTGCAGCATGCCGCTTGGAGCTGAAACAGGAAACATCATCCACCATATTTTAGAGCAGTGCTTTAAACTGTGCTATCACTGTCCGATAGATTCTCATAAAATTTCCTTGTTGATCCATTCTCTTCTACAAAACACTCTATTAGAAGATTGGCAACAAGTGATTGAACAAACAGTTTTATCCATTTTAAAAGAACCTCTTCTCATCGATCAGGCTTCTCTTTCTCTCTCTGATTTAACCCCCGATCAAATACAACAAGAAATGGAGTTTGTCTTTCCTACCAAAGAAGGGATGATGAAAGGCTTTATCGATCTGTGTTTTGAATATCAGGGAAAATACTATCTACTTGATTGGAAAACCAACTACCTAGGCCCTGATGAAACCGATTATTCTGAAGAAGCGCTAATCACAGAAATGAACCGCTGCAATTATCTTTTGCAAGCATCTATTTATGCCACAGCTCTTAAAAAACACATACAGCTCTTTAGCCCTCGCCCTTTTGCAGATGTATTTGGAGGAGCCATTTATTACTTCATTCGAAGTAAAAGATTCTATCACTTTCATCCTACTTTTATGGAATAAACATGTTGCCCTCTAAAAATCACTTCTCCCATTGGCCTCTGCTTGCATCTCTTTTAGAACAAGGGGTTTTCTGTTATTTAGACCTATACTTCGCAAGAAAAATGCTTCCATCTGGACCTGAAAATCAAGCTCTTTTACTCGCTATCCTCTTTTCTATTTCTCGTCAAGGCCATATTGCCCTACATCTAGAAAATATTTCTCTGCAAAAACAACTTCGCGCAATTGGCCTTATAGATATATCTCATGAGCGCATTTTTTCTGCTTTGGAAACTCTTCCAGACATACTCATCGATCGAAATACCCAGGATATGCATAAATTAATCTGTCTAGATAAAAATTATCTGTACCTACAGAAATATCGAGCACAAGAGAATCAAATTCTTTCTTCTTTACTTAACCTACTAGAAAACAAAAAATCTCTTTATGAAGCCCCTAAGCAATTAAACAGGGTAAATCTAGAGCAAAAACAAGCTGTGCTGTTAGCCCTCACCCATTCTTTTTCTCTAATTATCGGAGGGCCAGGAACAGGAAAAACGTTTACAGCAGCGCAAATTATCTTGCAAGCATGTGCGCAAAAAGATAGTCGTATTCTGCTTACAGCACCCACTGGTAAAGCTGTTGCTCAATTAGAAAATAGCCTACAAAAAATCCTTCCCTCTCTATCTTGGCAATCAGGCACACTACACGCTATTCTTAACAAAGCGCAAAAACAAAATATCCCCTTACTTGCAGATATCATTTTAATTGATGAGAGTTCTATGGTCGATGCTTCTTTATTTGCAAAACTGCTCCCGCTTATACGAACAGATTCTCATGTAATTCTCATTGGAGATCCAAATCAATTACCCCCTGTAGAATCTGGCAGTATTTTTGCAGATCTAGTGGAAATAGCCCCTTTTTTGCAGATCCCTTTAACAAAGCTAAAAAAAGTGTTGCGCTCAGACTCTGCTGCTATTTTACAATTCTCACAAGCTATTTGTAGATCAGATACAAAAAAAGCCACCCAATTACTACAAGAACAGAAGATCCAATGGATCGACTTAAGCGATGGGTTGTCCTATGAAAAAATCTGGGACCTTTGTCAGAAAAAAATCCCCCCTTATAGTTTTAGCTCTCTTCCTGATCCACAGCAATTGATCCCTTACATCGATTGTTTTCGTCTACTCTCTTGCATGCGCCAGGGTCCGCTTGGAGTGGATGTTCTCAATCAATTTTTACTAAAAAAAACTTTTGAAAACACCCCTTTATACAACCTATGGGTTTTCCCTATCCTTATCCAACGCAATAGTCCAGATCAAGAACTCTACAATGGAGACTCTGGTATTCTCGTTCGGCAGAAAACCACTTCTATACTCGATAAACAACTTAAAAGTGCCGATTATGCGCTCTTCTACAATCGTCAAGACAAACAAGAGTATCGTAAAATAGATGCTTTAGCCCTACCAGCTTTTGAAGCAGGTTATTGCCTCTCTGTGCATAAAAGCCAAGGCAGTGAATGCGATGAGATTGTGATTGTACTTCCCACAGGCTCTTCTGTCTTTGGTAGAGAAGTCCTCTACACAGCAGTTACACGTGCTAGAAAAGAAGTATGTTTGATTACCTCTATGCAAACACTTACAGAAACATTGAACCATAGTTCTTATAAAGTCTCTGGCTTAAAAAGCCGAGTAAAGGCAATGAAATAAAAATACACTCATAATCTTAGCAAAAGGTTTTCTGCTTATGTTTTTTCTTTTTGTAACAAGATAAAACAATTCAACAACTCTTTAACTCTTTGGAATAAAAAACTTTACAGCAAAAGCATTTTTCCAAACAGCTTAAGCTACTTATACCATTTATCAAAATGAATCTTTGTTTTAAAATTCTAAATTTTAAAATAAGGTATTGTAGATGAAACAGAAG
>PSRO01000059.1 GCA_003176115.1 Chlamydiota bacterium
TAGGATTAAAACCACGATGGCTAATACGAATTGAGTGGTTCTTTCTTGTCTAAAGAGAAAGTTGAGAACGGCTTTTGAAAAGTAAGCAACTTTTCTAGAGAAGAGAACGCCTAAAATTCCCCCTAGAGCAGAAGCCCCTATAGACCAAGCGCAAGAATACATAATTAGCGCAAATAAAAAAGCTAGCGCAAAAGCTAAACAGAAAAAAAATTCAAAACGATGTTGTTTAGCAAATGTTTCAATTTCTTTTACAGAAACTCCTTCTTTTGATTTATTCTCATCCATATAACCTCATTAGTTAATAGTAACCTTATTAATTGTATTAAAATAGTAAATCGAATTTTTTAGCAACCTATTGCCCGTTTCTTGACTCTTTTATTTGATCTTTTTTTTATTTTCTCAATCCCCTACACTTTTGATCTTCCTAAGAATGAGAGGGTAATGCGCTGTGATTTTTCTTCTTTCTACTAAATGCAGTATCCGCTGTCTTTTTAACTACTGTATTACGGGGGTATGTGCTTGTGTCGTTGTCTTATCAAGCGGTCTCTTTTTTTTCTCTTGTCCTTTACCTGATGTAAAAGTGCGCTTAATGGAAGATATACATCAAGCTCATATGCCTCTTCACCCCTATGAGCTGATTGGATCTTCTGCTTTGGCTCTGAATGAATACCATACCTCTAGTTGGGCCAGGCGGATTGCCAATGAGCTTTTGGTTTTGGGCTATAATACCAGGCCAGATCAGAAATCACCTGTCTTAATAACTTTTTCTTTGAACAAAGGAAAAAATTCTTTTACTGCACAAAACGAAGAATTGATTTTTCTAGAGGAGAGTAAAGAGGGATTGGCTTGTTCGGAAAAAAAGACTGCGCTTTGGATTCAGCCTATTTTATTAAGTAACGGGGCTATTTTAATAAAGGTATCTCGACAATTTCATTCTATGGAACAAAGTGCAGAGTTTATTTCTTCTTCTCCAGGATTATTGCAAATGCCAGGCGATAGTTTTATCCAACAATTGCAAAATAGCAGCTATTTGCCTTTTGATTTATTGATCCAGCATTATGGGGGCCCGAAATTTGCTGGGTGGAAAGAGAAAGGCACATTAAAATGTATGAATCAAATGCAAAGCTATGCGTGTTTTGTTTCCGAAGCAGATCTACTTGTATTTAAAGACCAGCGGTGGCAAGTTGCTTCTCTAGCAACCCAAACCCAGGGATTACCTCTAGCACGAGTTAAGAAACTCCTTCCCCAGCAAATGCAGTTGGAGGTTTGGGATGAAAAGGGTTTTTGTTCCAGCCTGATCGAAGTACCTCTGCAGAAAAAATCTAAAAGAACAAAGTTAGAAATCCCTTTTACCAAGATTCGTATGAGGAGTTCTACACAAGTGAGTTGTAGTTTAGGGAAGAAAAGATTGTTTCTAAAGCAAGGAGATTGGTTATTCAAAATCCCTTCTGGGTGGTATCGATTGGATAAATCAAAAGATATTGAAGATTATATCTACCATCGCCTGATAGCAGAGGTCTTTATTTTCGACGCCATTGTAAAAGAGCAAGGTTGCTGTTTTATGAAAGGAACGCTTTTTGATGAAACAAGAATGCAAATGCAACAAATGCAATTGCCTATTCAAACGGAAAAAAAAGAAGCCCAAATGAGAAAAAAACTCTTTCTCTTATCGCCTTTTACTTTTAAGGGGTGTCTATGAAGAATATTCTTCTCTATTTCTGCCTAGCGACCATCGGGCTTTCAGGAGAGACCTTGTCCGATAAGTTATTACAAGAAGAGAATCCATCCTCTGCTAAAACAGATGCTCTGTTAAAAGAGATCAATGAGCGGATTTATCTCTTAAGATCTCAATTACAAGAAGGGTATCATCAGGTACAAACTCTGCATGATACAGAGGCTGATGAGCAGCAGTTTCATGCTCTTCTTGCTGAAGTGAATGCGATGAAACAAGAAATTCAGGCGCAAGAAAAACAGTGGCGAGAAATTGTCATTAAAGAATCTAAGCAAGAAGAGGAAGGATATGCTCTTTGGGACCAAGAAGAAACCACCCTTGCGCATTTAATTATTGAGTATGGCGCATTGGATTATCTCTATATCGTGCCCCCTGAAATGGCAAATATGAAGCTCAATATGCACTCTAATATTCCTATTCCAAGAGAATCTTGGAATGATGTATTAGAAATCATTCTCTCTCATAACGGGATTGGAATTAAGAATATAAACCCCTATGCTAGACAGCTATATTTGCTCAAGCAGGAGCCAGCTTGCATTGAAAGGATTGCCTCTTCTTTAGAGCAGTTGCTCTTAACACCAGAGCATAGTCGCGTTTTTTATGTCTTCTCCCCCCCCATTGAACATATAAAAAGCATAAGACAGTTTTTTGAAAAATTTTCTGATTCTAAGCAAACCTTTATTTATCAAATTGGTCCTAAGATTGGTATTGTGTCTAACCGAGAAGAAGTGCAAAAGATCTTACATTTGTATCAGAACGTATGGGGACAGATGCAAGGTAGAATTTCTCGTGTGATTCCTGTACTTAAGATGTCGGTTAAGGAAATGGAAAAAATCCTGCAGTCTTTTTTTAGCGAGTCTATCGAGAGAACACGATCTCATTTGAGCAAAAATGAGCAAGAAGGGCTTACCATTTTCTCTCTTTTGCAAGGTAATTCTCTGGTGGCTATTGGTAGAAAAGAGGTAGTGGATAAAGCAGAGCGTGTTGTGCGCGAAACAGAAGATCAATTGCAGAATCCTGCTGAAATGACAGTCTATTTATACCCTTGTCGCCATAGCAGTCCCAATGATCTAGCGCAAGTGTTAGAAAAGGTTTACACCTCTCTTCTAGCAGCTTCTTCTGATACTAAAAAAGAAGCAGGATTGAACTATTCAGCCCCTGGATCCCCTTTTAAAATGCCTCCTGATGGATATCCTCCTGTTCCTCCTCTTGTAGTAGCGCCAAAGCCGATTAATTCTAATGCGCTATCAACAGTTGAGATCGATTATGGTAGCGATCATTTTATTCCAGATCCTAAAACAGGCACTCTATTAATGGTTGTGCGCCGTGATGCCTTAGCAAAAATTAAAAATCTCATACGCAATTTGGACATTCCTAAAAGGATGGTGCAAATTGAGGTGTTATTGTTCGAAAAGCAGCTCAATTGTGAGAATAGCCTAGGCATGAATTTATTGAAATTGGGGACAAAAAACGTCTTGAAGTGGAGCTCTAATGTAGCACCAACTGGATCAGGAGTATTAGAGTTTCTTCTACACAATAACTCTTCTAAGCACTTTCCGGCTTATGATTTAGCATATAGTTTTCTCATGTCACAAGACGATATTCAACTCAATGCAGCTCCTTCTATCATCACTGTGAATCAAACTCCCGCTGTCATTAATATTGTAGAGGAGATTTCGATTAATAATGGAGCAGCTCCTTTAGACACGAACAAAGGGACTGCGTTTGAAAAGTCTTTTTCTAGGGCTCAATATGGGATTATGATCACCCTTATTCCAACCATTCATCCACCTTCTATAGATGAGGTAGATATGGAGGAAACTGGATTTGTTACTATAAAGACCAATATTGGCTTTGATACGACAAGACATGATGAACATAAAGATCGTCCTTTGGTGCATAGGCGGCATATTGAAAACGAGGTGTGTATTGCAGATGGGCAAACAATTATCTTAGGGGGACTACGGCGGAAAGCTTCTCAGGATAAGGAAGAAAAGATTCCCTTTCTAGGAGATATACCTGGTTTAGGGAAGTTATTTGGAGCGACTAAGCTCAGAAGCAATGATACGGAAATGTTTATTTTCATAACTCCAAAAATCATTTTAGATGCTAAGGAACAGCTGCAACAAATTTTATATGAAGAGCTCAGGAAAAGACCAGGCGATCAACCTGAATTTTTAGATTGCTTGGTAGAGGCACAAGAAAAGGCTCGATATAAAAAAATCAACAATGGACTTAAGCATCTTGGTTGAAAAAGTAAGATATGGCAATACTAACAGGGCTTTTAGAAAAATTATCGAGTGTGTTTAAACAGGAAGCTTCTGCTCCTTTATTGAAAGTGCGCTCCTATGTGGGAAATGTGGAAGAGAAAGCTAAAGAATTAGAAATTGCTTTTTATCCAGATCTTTCAGATTTTTTCTGTATCAAAAACAAAATTTCCCCTCTTCCCTACTCTTTTGTTCGCAAAAATCAGCTAGTAATAGTGGAAGAGCAAACAGGGAAGTTACTTGTTGCTATGCTAAATCCTTTTGATTTGGAAGCTTTAGAACAGGTCCGATTGATCACGCAGAAAGATACGCAAGTGATTTTTACAACTCAAGAAGCTTTTGAAAAAGCCATTGAGCGACTCTTTCATCAAAAAGAGAATGAGGCATCGGAATATATTGCAAGTCTGCAACAAAATCAAGAGGGCTGTTTAGAAGATCTACAAGAAGGGTATGACTTATTAGAGAGCGCAAGTGAGGTTCCTGTGATCCATCTCTTAAATGTCATTTTAGCAGAAGCTGTGCAACAGGGCTCCTCAGATATCCATTTTGAGCCGACAGAACAGGGTTTAGAGGTGCGCTATAGGGTAGATGGTGTATTACATATGCGTCATACTCCTCCTCTAGAACTACAAACCCAACTCATTACACGAATAAAAGTATTAGCTCGGTTAGATATTGCAGAACACAGGCTGCCTCAAGATGGAAGAATTAAATTGCATATGGGACAAAGGCAGATCGATTTTCGGGTAAGCACTGTACCCGTTGCTTTTGGAGAGAGAATTGTGCTGCGTATTTTAGATAAAAACAATGTATCTCTTGGGCTAGATAAAATTGGTATGGACTCTGTTCTACTAAGTGCATTTAACAAATTAATTCGTTTAAGCGAAGGAATTGTGTTAGTCACAGGGCCAACTGGCAGTGGAAAGACAACGACTTTATACAGCGCCCTATCAGAGATTAACTCTTCTGAAATGAATATCATGACTATTGAAGATCCAGTTGAGTATAAACTTCCCGGTATGGCTCAAATTGGGGTAAATCCTAGAATTCATCTCAACTTTGCCAAAGGATTAAGACACATTCTCAGACAAGACCCCGATGTCATTATGATTGGTGAGATCCGTGATAAAGAAACCGCAGAGATTGCTATTCAGTCCGCACTGACCGGGCATTTGGTTTTTAGTACACTGCATACCAATGATGCTCCTTCAGCATTAACTCGTTTAGTGGATATGGGTATTGAGCCTTATCTACTCTCTTCTTCTGTATTGGGAGTATTAGCTCAGCGTCTTGTGCGAAGGATTTGCCCCCACTGTATTGCTCTGTACCAGCCCTCAGATCAAGAACTCAAAGAGATAGGTCTTAGTAAGGAGGAAATACAGGATGGTCTGTATCGAGGAATTGGTTGTGAGATATGTTATGGCTCTGGTTTTAAAGGAAGGCATGCTATTTATGAGCTGATGTATGTAGATCACTTGGTTAAACAACAGCTGCTCCTCTCAGCAGATGCCACTACATTGCAAAAGGTAGCCTTGGCTCAAGGAATGAGTAGTTTGCGGCAGCAAGGAGCTGTTTTGGTGCAAAAAGGAATTACCACTACTTCTGAAGTATTAAGGGTAACTAAGATTTTGGAGCTTTGTTAGATGCCTTTATTTCGTTATCGTGCAATCACTACTAATGGCAAAGAGGTTAAAGGTGCCATCGATGCCGATTGTTTGGAAACGGCTAAAGAGAAACTGCGCAAGCAACAATTTCTCGTTACTTCTTTAACCCATCTACAGAATAAGCAGAAAGAGCTAGTTCTAGCTCCAGCGCTTCTTCTTATCTTTACAAAAGAACTCTCTCAGTTACTTACAGCAGGTCTGCCCTTATATGAAAGTTTGTTAACCATTGAAGAAAAATACGTACGTCACAAAGCGCACTCTGTATTTTTAGATCTTTGCCATCGCTTGAAAGAGGGGTATCCTCTTTCAGAGTCTTTAAAAAGGTATCCTCATACTTTTGATACCATCTATATTTCCATGGTATATATTGCAGAGCAAAGTGGGAATTTGAGTTCTACTTTTGAACAGCTTGTCCAAATCATTGCTCATCAACAGATGGTAAGAAAACAATTAAAATCTGCATTCACTTATCCAGCTGTTCTTTTTTGTTTTTCTTTTCTGATTGTCTTAGGGTTGCTATTATTTGTGATTCCTTCTATGAAGGAGCTATTTCAAGATCGATCTTTGCATCCTGTTACTGCCTTTGTGCTTGGTTTAAGCAACCAACTCAATCAACATATTTGGGTCTTTTTCTTATCCATATTAGGTCTTTGCATGGCAACTTTACTAGCTCTAAAGAAGTTCTTTAAAGAACTTATCTATCCTATTTTGATCCAATTGCCCTATATAAGCACCCTTCTTTTTCACAATACCCTTTTGCGCTTATCACGCACCATGGCTATGTTGCTCAGTGCTGGAGTGCCATTGATTGAATCGATTACTTTAGTCAAGAAAACAGTCAAACATCCTTTACTAGAAAAAGTGTTAATCGATGCACAGCAAAAACTTGCACAAGGCAAAAAGCTCTCATGGATCTATAATGAACATTCCATTATACCCGCTTTAATGACAAGAATGCTCTCCATTGCAGAAGAAACGGGGAAAATGGAGGAAGCTTTTTTTCATCTTTCTAAAATTTACGAAGAAGAATTAGAAAAACACCTTGCACAGATCTCAGCTTTTTTGCAACCTATTATGTTGATCGCTTTAGGAGCGATCATCGGTCTTGTGGTCTTATCTATTCTTATTCCATTAACCGATGTAGGCTCTTTTAATTAAAAAGGGGGAAGTTCTATGAAAAAAAAACAAGCGCTCACTTTATTAGAGATCATGATTGTCATTGTCTTAATTGGACTTATTGGCAGTGTTCTTGGATTTAGCATGAAAGGAAGTCTTGATAAAGGAAAGATATTTAAAACCGAGCGAGCTATACAGCTTATTGAAGATACCCTCATGTTAGAAGTGGCTAAAGGAGCTTCTATTACAAGTGTGATTAACAAGGCAGAAACCTACTTAAAAAACTCTGGCATGGTAAAAAATGCAGAAAACATCTTAAAAGATGGATGGGGAGAGCCCTTTAACATTGAAAAAAAAGGCGACCAAATTAGCGTTACTTCAAAGCGCTTAACAGAGCTGCAGGCGCCCCATGACGATTCCAGTCAAAAACCCCAAGAATAGAAAGTCATTCACTCTTTTAGAGGTGATGGTTGCAATCTGTATTTTTAGCATGATTGCCTCTATTAGTGGATGGCAAATCTTTCGCATGATCTTGGAGTATAGATTTAACAATCAAGTAGCTGATTGCTTTTCCTCTTTGCAAAATGCACAATCTCTTGCTTTGATTTATCAGACAGATCTATCATTTGAGATTTTTTTAGAAAATGACATCTATTATTATAGGGTTCATTCCCCTGAGCCTTTCCCTTCTTCTATTCTCAATCAAGAAAAGAAATATTCTCTTTCTGCTGTAGATGTTTGTAAATATAACAAAGAGCTCATCAAGAATAAAAAATGGGAGATCTTCTCTAATGGGCTCATTTACCCAAGAGGGCTGATTTATTTTGCTAAGCAAGAAAAAAGGGGATTGTGGATTGATTTACAAAAAGGATTTCTTATAAACTGCGCAAAAGAGAAACCTATAAAAAATGGGTAATTATGCAATTATTTTCTACCGCCTTTGATCATATGGGATCGATTCCTCTAGAATATAGCTGTGATGGCAGTGATATAAATCCAGAGCTGATCATACAAGAGGTTCCTCCTCACGCAAAAAGTCTTGTATTAATTATGGATGATCCAGATGTTCCTGCATCTGTTCGCAAAGACTGCATGTGGGACCACTGGGTTGTATTTAATATCCCCCCAACCACCACTCACATCCCCAAAGATAGTATGCCTCAAGGAATTATCGGGAAAAATACAGAGGGAACGCTTTGCTATCAAGGACCGTGTCCTCCCGATAGAGAGCACCGCTATTTTTTTAAGCTCTATGCTCTTGATTGTAAATTAGATCTATCTGAGGGAGCTAGTAAAAAACAAGTAGAGAAAGCTATGCAAGGACATGTTATTGCACAAACAAAATTAGTGGGTAAATATAAGCGCATATAAGCAATATATTGACAACTAAATTATTTAATCCTTAAGTTGAAGTTTATTAGCTACACTTAAATTTAAGGAGGTAAGGGTGGATACAGCAATAGGGTTGGCCAGAGTTTTTGGTCCCTTTTTATTAATTTTAGGATTGTGGATGTTGTTTTATCATCACAATGCTCATAAGATTATGACATCTATGAAAAATACACCGGCTATTTTTTATTGTCATGGATCTATCAATCTATTAATTGGTCTTTTTATCCTTAATGAATATAACTATTGGGATATAAGCATATTTGTATTGATTTCCCTGTTGGGTTGGCTGTTTATCATTCGTGGTCTCATGATTCTGTTTTTCCCACAGCTTTTGATCAAATGCACGATGAGCTCACACTCTTCTATCAGGTTAAATGGAATTTTCCCTCTCATATATGGGATTCTTCTTTGCTGGATGGGGTTTTAGTTAAAAACCCCGTTGGGGTTATTAAGCTAGTTTATCTCTTTTTTGCGACATTGATTGTGCTAGGATCTTCCTATTTGAATCCTGGCACAATTAATGACTTTCTCTATCCTATTTATTTTTCAAGAATTGGCTTGCTTTTGAAAAAAAACCGTTATGTTTTTTTTTGTAGGAGGAGATTCTGGGAAACATCCACTATCTGATCGACTAAGTGAAGGAGAGGGAGAGTCATCTTTTGGGGCAGAAATAGTTTCTTCTAGTGTATGGGTTTGGGCTTTTTGAGAATGAGTCACATCTGTTAGAGCTTGAACCTGAGCTTCTAGCTCTTTAATTTTTCTTACCTTCACACAAAGGTAATGCTCTAACCGTCGATGGGTTTGTCGTAACTGAGTAATCTCTTCATTAAATTTTTCTTCTAGCAGTTTTACTTGACTGGGCCCTCTAGCAAAGAAGTTAGATACTCTCTCGCAAAGAGTTAGTTTTGGTTGGTTGTTTTGGGTATTCTGGTAAATAGGTTCTGGGATAGGGGGAAGATCTATAGGGGTAGCCATAAATAAAAAAACCATTATTAATTTTTGAAAATGATTAGATTAATTAAGATTGTTATTATTTTATGAAGTATAGATTATGTTTTGATTTATTCATTTATATTATAATAGTTTTATTAAATAGTAAATAAAACTATTATTTTTAGTTGTTGAGATAGAATAAATTCTCGGAATTTCTATTCAGCTTAGAACTCTACAAAAATTAACAAAGAAGTGCTTGTTGATGTTATCTTAAGAAGGTCAACAAGCACTAATAAATAGCGTTCTACTTCAAAGGTTCAAGAGAATACTTAATTGAAGCTTTTTATTTTTACTATAGGGTCTTCTTCAAACTCCTTTAACATTTCATTAAGCCTGTCCATTTCTAAATCAAGGGCTTTTCTTAATTCTGAATTTTCCTCTGTACCATTAGAGGAGGTAAGCCTGTTCGAGGTTTCCAGTGCATTAGTTTTCGGGTCTTCAGTTGCATTTTGTGAGCTAATGGCTTGCATTTCTTCTTGGAAAGTAACTCTCTTTTTAGAGAGTGAAGCTGGAATAGGTTCGGATTTAGGTTTATTTTCTTGAGGTGGAGGAAGAGGAGGGTTTTTTTCAACATTAGAATGATTTGACACTGAGCTTAAATGTGTTGTGTTAGATCTAGGTAACGGTTGAGGATGAATTTTTTTGTTAGTGGATTTAAGGGCGTCTTTAGCATGAATAACAGCTGATAAATCAGGTCTAAAAGCTTCCTTTTTCTCATCTGTTTTAGAATCTCTTTGCTGCATTGAGGGACTTAAGCAAGTTGTACCAGATCTAGGCGGTGGTATGGGTCTTACTTTTTCTTGAGGTTTTTCCAATGCTGCAGAGATAACATCAACCATACTAGGAGAAAGTTTAGCAGGAACTCGTGGTTTCCTATTTGAGGCAGGAGGTAACTCAGTGTACCATATAGAATTGCTTAGTACCTGATCTGCAATAGCTGATGCTTTTTCATCTGTGTTAGTAGAATTAGTGGGTTGTTTTCCCTCAGGTTTATTCAACGGATATGGAAAAGAAGGTTGAGGTTTTATGCAAGAAGCCATAAGGCATTACTCCTATTTTTAATACTGATTTAGATGGAAATATTCTTTTTAATAAAAAATCAATATTCTGTACCATAAATAAGAGAATAATAATGAACAAGATTATTCTTAGCTACATTAATTAATGTATAAAGTATTAAACAAATTAGGTCTTTTAATGAAGTTATTTTAAGAAGTAAGCAGTTTAGTTTCCATAGACCAAATGCACTTATTGAGCAAAGAATAGAGCATCTTTATTGATATGGCGAGCTAATTTTCTTCGAAAATGAGATACGCCATTTGTTATTTGGTTTCTTTCAGATGGATCATGTATTTTCTCTTGTATGGGATGGGAAAAAGGGAGCCATTTTGGGATCTTGTGCATAATCTTTTCAATATCCGTAAAATCAAAATCTTCATTTCTAGTAACGCGCAGATTTTGATCGATGTGATTAAAGAAACTTGGAGTGTTTAACTCTTTCTTTTTTAATAAGTTGATACCATAAGCAAAGGCAAGTAAGGCCTGGGGCGTTGGAGTAAGAATGCTCTTATTTCCCTTTTTCTCATACTTTGCGAGTGCAAATCCATTGATTGTTGGGATTTGCTGGCACAACGCTTGTTGCATAGCCTCAATTTCTTCTGTGTTGCTTTCTGTTTTAAGTTCTTCTAATAAGTAATGGAACCACTGTATTAGGTCATTGATTTGGAAATACGTCTGTTCTTGAAAATGAGTGCTAAGCCAAGGCTGGATGATTTTCTCTAGCTGTACATCCCAATAGAATTTTCCTAAAAATAAAGATACAGATGAACGGAGACTTTTAATAATGCCGCTACTTTTGGGATTCATTGCAATATTAGAAAAGGTTCGTTCAGCTACTTCATCTATGTCTGTGGCAATATTAAAGGGTTTCCCAAATAACTTTGCGACCCGAGTAAAATTGTGTACAGAATTAAGGTTCAAACTTTCCTTAGTTTCTTTATAGAAAATAACATTTCTTTTTGCAGACAAATAAGAGAATGCAGAAGAAACCAGATAGTGGATTCGAGATAAAGATCGCTGGTTCCATTCTCTTTCAAATTCTTTTTGGGCACTTGAAAGATTCTTTTCTAATAATTGAATAATAGATTCAAATATATTTTGTAGAATAGGATGGAGTATATCTTTAAAGGCTTGCTCTGTTGTATTTTTATAGGCAAGTTCTAACATTAACAAAAACGGCGACGACTGATTGGTTTTATTGGTGGCTTTATAAATCTCTAGGAAAGCTTCTTTAATTTTCATGTCTTGAGCAACACGACACTCTCCGCCGCTACCAAAAATGAGTGTTAGAAGTCCTTTAAAGAGATCGAGGGATTGCTTTGTTTGGTTCTTCTCTAGCAAGTCTTTATGCTCTAAGAGCATTTTACAAATATGCTGCTTGAAAAGCACAAGATCTTGTTTAGTGGTTTCACGTAAAACTGCTTGTAGCCATTCTCTTGCCATTTCTTTTGCTCGAGGCAGTTCTTTTTGACGGTGCACTTTTTTTTCTTCTAAGCTAGCCTTTTCAAGGTCTTTAAAAACTTTTTCTGGATCAGACTCAGCTATACCAGTAACTCTATCCCATAAGGATTTTTCAAAATCTTCTCTCCAATGAATTGTATCAAAAATCTCCAAAATTTGACTTGAAGGATACTGAGAAGGATCAAGTGTGGGTATTTGTATTTGAGGAGTTCGTTCTCTATGCATTTCAAAGTAGAGCTCTTGCTGATGTAAATCATTCCAAAGAGTTATGAATTCTTCCAAGCTTTTTATGGGAGGGGTGGATATCTTCTGTATAGTTGTTTTATGACGCTTTTCGGATAAAAGACCATAGAGTCCCAATAAAGCAAAGCCCATGGTTAAGTAACTTTTTGTTGCTATGCCGGTTGTTAGCTCTGTAAAGGGACTGATGTATTTTATAAAAATGATTCGTGTTTTATTTAACGAAGGAATATGTGTTTGGATGAAAATAGAAGAAGTGATGAGATCTAAAACAAAAACGGTTAATGCTGTGTAACCAACGATTAGGTGGCCAAAGCTAATTAATGCAATGGCATTTATCACAGAGGTCATATAGCAGAGTTTACCTGTATGTTTTTCTATACGAATAACCATGTCTACTATCCGCGGGTTCATGTAATGAGAAACATAGGAACTTTTTAGCAAGGCTAATGCACAGGGAGTAAATATAACTGCTAGGGATAACTTTTTAGAAATCGGGCTTTGCTCATTTTTATAAAGAGTAATATTATAAAAATTTTTGACTAAGGTGCTAAGGCTTACTCTAGAAATGACCTCATCTACGTAGTGAATGCGGCCTTTTTCAAATTGTTGCAAATCATTAGCTCTATGAATGATAGGTACAGAGGTTAATCCTAAGCTCACATTTTTTATAATAGACAGGGTCATAAATCATTCACATTTTAATTGTAAAGATATAACTGGAGATTCGTTTAAAAAGCAACATTTACTATTGATAAAGAGAATCTACTTTTCTTCATTTCTTAAGAGCTTGTCTGAAAGAGATAGCTGCTTTATGCTTAAGTGAAAAAATAATTATTTTAAGGAGGCTCTATTATGATGAGATTTGTCTTTTTAACCTTTTGTCTTTTATTTGCAAAAATATCCTTTGGTAATGAAGTTGCGCCTAAAATGCGTCAGCCTCACTGGTCTTCTAAGGTTGTAGACACCTATCCTAATGCAAGTCCTAAAAAAGTGGTATTCTACGATCGGGAACCGAATCAAGTTGTTAAGCAAATTTTGCTCTATCCCAATGGACAGGTGAAAACAGAAACAGATCTATCTGTAATAGAGGATAAAGAGGAATTAAAAGCTGTACCTCATGGTGTGTGTTTATTTTTTACAGCTGAAGGAAAATTAGAAAAGCAAATGATCTACGATCGTGGTGTATTGCATGGAACCATGAAGCTTTTTTATCCAGATGGAACGCTGCAGGGAACTTGTGGGTTTAACCAGGGGCAAAGAGATGGATTAATGGTTTCCTATCATCCAAATGCAGAAAAAGCAGAAGAAGTGATCTATGAAAATGGGAAGATTATCGGCGAGGTGCATAGATATCACGAGAAAGGAAAGCGCGCGGCTGTGATTCCTTATGAAGAAGGAGTTCCTCATGGATGTGCAATGGAGTGGTATCCAACTGGCAGAAAAAAAACCGTTCTTCAGTATAGAAATGGATCTCTTCATTCAAATAGTAAAGATCCTGCAGTTATTTCCTATACACCAGATGAGGTGATTCAAGAAGTTCAAGATTTTTGTGAAGGAAAGCTTGTGGGGCTGCATGTCAAATATCATGCTAATGGACAAGAGAGCTATAAGGTAGCCTATAAAGAAGGTGTAAAAGAAGGCAAAGAACGTTTTTTTAGTATAGAGGGTAAATTACTAGGAGAGGGTGACTACATACAAGGTAAGCCAGTTGGTAAGCACTGGCGCAAAGCAGAGAATGGTGTACAGATTTTATCTGCGTATTTCGATGATAGGGGTAATACCATAGAACCTATCATGGAATACAATGATAAAGGACAACTCATTGCGCAATACTCTCTGCTGGATGGTAAAAACCATCAGGAATACCTACAGTGGCATGATAATGGAAACCTTAAAGTAGAATATAACTACAATATAGGAAAGCTTAATGGAGAGCAAAAAGAGTACTATCTATCAGGGCAAATCAAATTAAAAGCCATGTATGTGGAGAATGAAAAAGAGGGGCTTTACGAAGAATGGTATGAGAACGGGAATCTCGCGCAAAGAGCTATTTTCAAAAATAAAGGTTTAGATGGTCTTTATGAGCAATGGTATGAAAATGGACAACTTAAAACCCAAGAACATCATGTAATGGGTAAATTGAACCAAGAACAAAAACATTGGCATGAAAATGGAGTTTTACAATTAAGCATTCGATTTGATTTGGGAAAAAAGCAAGGCTTATATCAAGAATGGAGTGATAAAGAAGAGCTGATTGTATCCGCTAACTATGATCAAGATAAGTTAGTAGGCGTTGTAAAAGCGTGGTGGAGCAAAGATCTTCTTAGAGAGATCACACATTATGATGAGAAAGGAAAACTCAATGGCGTGCATGAAGAATACTATCCAAATGGTCAACAAAAAGCGCTTGTGAGCTACTCTAATGATCTATTAGAAGGAACTATGAAAACTTGGTATGAAGACGGCAGTCCTTGTGCGATTAAAACCTTTACACAAGGTCTTCCTGTAGGAGAACACAAAGAGTATTACTCAACGCAGCAATTACAGGAAAAAGGTGTGGTTAATGCAGATGCAAAACTTTTACAAATTGCACAGCATTTAGTTTTTGATGAGAAAGGAGAAATGCATGGGGAACAGAGAGTATACCATCAAAATGGGGCTCTTTGCTCTTGTGTGCATTATGAACATGGCCAAATGCATGGAAGTAAAGCCATCTGGTCAGCTGATGGAGTTTTAGTAGAAGAAGCAAACTACAATCAGGGAAAACTCGATGGACGATTCTTTGAAAAATTGCCTGATGGAAGAGAAGTTGTTTACCATTATAAGGATAATCAAAGAAACGGTGTTCACGAAGTGTATTACCCGCCGAATGAGTACTTTGCAAAAACCAAAGCTTTTACGTCTTTTTTCATAAACGATCAATTGGAAAAAGAGGTTATAGAATATAACGAATCAGGGGCTAAAGTAGGGATCACTCCTTATGTACATGGGAAAAAAGAGGGGGTTGCCAAAATATTTTCGCCAGAAGGGCAGTTATTAGTAGCTGTACGCTTTCACCAAGATAATAAAGAAGGAGTATGCATGCAATACTATCCTAATGAAAAGCCCTTTGTAGAAACACCTTATCAACAAGATAAAAGAGAAGGACTGGAAAAAACCTATCATTTGAATGGAGAGCTTGCCAAACTTGTAACCTATAAAAATGATCTTATGGATGGTCTTTATCAAGAATGGAATGAGGCAGGGATTCTTGTGTTTGAAGCGGAATACCAAGAAGGTAAACGGCATGGCAGATTTAATAAATTTTATGATGACGGCTCTCCTTATATTTCTCAAACCTTTATCGAAGATGAATTGCATGGTGTGAAGAAGAAATACAAGAAGGATGGCAAAGTAATAGAATCTTTTTATGAAAGAGGAAAAGAAGTATAATGACTTTTATCTCACCTACTAAAGATCATGTTTTTAGTAGGTGCTTTTCTTTTGATACTGTTGTAAAAGCGTGCCACTAAATTTCCTCACATTCACAAGTGCAAATGATGTAAGTTCAAACTGAGAATGCGTGGTTTCTTCAATAAAGACAATTCCATCGGGTTTTATTAAACAAGAGTTATCAAACAGCGCAAAAGTCTCTTGTAAAATAGTTGTCTTAAGAGAGAGTTCATAAGGAGGATCAATATAAGCTACATCAAACTGTATTTCTTTTTTCCGTAGCTGTTTTAAAGCTTGTTTATAGCTGCATAGCAAAATAGAGCTTTGTTTTTCTAAGTGGAGTAGTTGAATATTTTCTTTTAAGCAACGTATTGCTAGTGGACTGTTGTCGACAAAAGTGACATGGGAAGCCCCTCGACTCAAAGCTTCTATGCCCATGGCTCCTGATCCTGCAAATAAATCTAAGAAAAGGGCATCATCAATCTGATGATGAAGAATATCAAATACCGCTTTACGCAGCACCGCTAGGGTAGGACGAGTGAGCTTAGTTTTAGGGGATTTAAGCAAACGGCCACGAAAATTGCCGCCTAGAATACGTAAACTCATTCGAATGCTGCTTCAAAACGGGATTTTAAGACTTTTTCCGCATCGCTGAGCAAATCTCTTTTACCTTCTTTCAAAAAACGTGTGTGTGCTTTTGTCATTTTCCATTGGTTTTCTAAAGAGGGGTCAGCTTCTGTTGCATCAACAAAGGAGATGGTTTTTTTTATAGCGATCCATTGACGGTGTTGCTTGCCTTGGATGGATAGTTCAAATGCACAAGGGTCGTCTATATATCCTGTGATTGTATAAGGAGTTCCTTGGTAAAGAACCGATTGAGGAGTGGGGCTTAAGTCCACAAAAGAAGTAACGTCAGAGGGCTTAGCTGAAAGAGTAAGATGTGTCAGAAGCGGATCTTTTAAATCTAATACTAACTTAGCTAGTTTACGTGGGAAGGAAGCATGTGTATCGGAATAAACCAAAAAGCCTCCACTGCTAGTACTCATAAGATTAAAAAAAGTCAGATCATTTTCTCTTCCTACAGCTGCTGTATGAAGTGTTATGTGACCTTGCTTATTTTCTAGCCATTTTTTCACCGTTTGTTGCTGCAGTGTGGAGTTAAACGTATTCTTACCAGCGGTTAATAAAATAGCATTACAAACGATCTCTTGTTGAGATAGATCTAAAAGCAGGCTTTCTAAGCTTTTATAAATATCAGAAGAGGAGGCTCTGCTACCAAATGTTTGCGCTTCTAAAAATTCTTCTGCCTGACGAATATTTTGTTTGGAAACTTTGAGTTTAGATGTATTAAAACAGGTGACTTTTTTATCAATGATAAAAATATTGAAGCTATCTTCTTCTTGCATACTTGCCAATGCTTTTAGAACGGCTCTTTTAAAAACAGCAAAACGATGTCTAGGAACAGAGCTAGAGCGATCTAGAATAAAGCAGATATGTTGTTTTAGGCGATAGTGGCTTAAATCTCGTTTGGGAAAAAGTTCAACGGAAAATACATACCCTTTATCTTGAGGAGTGTAGCTCACATGTGTTTCGAAGAGGTGATTCCAATCATTAGCGATAGCAAAAGAAGGAAAGTTATAATTTTTCAAACGAGAAACAGAAGGGATTTCAGGTAGAAAATGACGCATGACTTCCAAATTTTCTATCTTTGAAAAGCGAGCAGGAGGATTTTTCATTTGAGCAGCTATTTGATCCATCTGATTAGGGTCTGTAATAGGAGAAATATTTTTAATAGATAGATCTATTACAGGAGCTGCTAAAGGAAATGTTAGATCTTCCTTGTAGATGGTTGCGCTCATATTTTCTTTAGGTAAGGATAGTTGCTGTTTATCATTTAGAGTCTCTGATACTTGTGGTAGTAGCTGAGGAGTGAATGTTGTTTGCATTACAGGGTCGATTTCTGGTTTCTTATGTACAAAAGAATCCATCGGGTTAGCAGAAGAAGTTAAAGGAGGCTCACTTTCTAACTTTGGCAAGCAAACGGAGGTTAGAGAGGAAGGTTCCTCTATGGAGAAAGATAGAGAGCTTCTCTTTACAAGAGACAGAGAATCCACTAATTCTAGATCAGGGGTTAGCTCAAGCGAGCGGTTAGATGAGAGTAAATCATACGGCGTTTGATAGTCTGAAGGGATCACCACAATTTGTTCAAAAACCTCTTGCAGAGTATGTTCTTTGTTCTCTTCATCTATTTGTAAAAGATGAGGATTTGATGAGGATAACCAAAAAAGTGCAGCAAGATTATGCTGTTTATGAAAAGAAAAAGAATAAAGGATACATATACAAGCTACATGCATAGCAGGAGAGAAAAAAAGACAGGAGAGAAAAATGAAACGATTCTTTAAGGATGCTGTCATAAAATATCTTGTAGAGCCTCCTTGCTCAATTGCACTCTCATTTGTAATGAGTCATGTAGGCCTTTTGCTTCTAATTCATCGAGTCTGGCAAGAGCGTGTTTTTTTAATTTTTGATAAATGTTCTTACGTTGATTCTTTCTAGCTAGTTGAGCCTTTATAGAGATTATCTCTAAATCGATGAAGCTTAAATAATCTTGATACAAGTGCATTTTATCTGGAAAAAGATCTTGTGTCGAGAGATAGTGTTGAACAGAGAGATCCTCTGCTAGAGAAAAATCATCTCTCATCTGCAAAAGCAATTCTAATTTCTTTTCTAAAGGATTAGAAGATATACAAGTTTTTACTTCGATATATTCCAAGGCAGCTTCCAAATGCAGTGGTTCTGATAAAAGTTTTTTTCTAATCTGTACTTCTTTTAATGCATCGCAAATAGCTATCACATCTGTAGAGCCTTCTTGTCTTTCTTGAGAAGGGAGTAGAGAAAATTGCAATCGTGCTTTCTCTAGAAGAGCAGCGCTTCCATAATAAGACGATACGTGTTTGGAAGAGTCAATCAGGTTATCATACACTTTAATTGCTTCTTCGTAGCGTTTTTGCTCTTGATAGGAAGTAGCTAGTTCAAAAAGCACTCTTCTTTGCCATTTCCATTCTATTGAAGAGAGCTCTTTTTGCTTCTGTGCTAGAAAACTTAAGAGGGGGGCTTTTTTTATCTTTTCTCCAAGGTAATCGTATAAAGCGCAAAGCTTTAATACCGCTAATTCTAACCAAGATTCAACAGGTAGGGCGCTATGATCGAGAAGTTTTTCAAAAGAGATTTTAGCTCGTTTAGCATAAAAATGTTTTTTTTCTTTTTCTGCAACTGCAAATTGTTGATAGTAAAAGTGAGCCAGCCAATCGAGGTTATTTAACTCCACTGGCTCATCTATATTGGCAAACAGACAATTTGCTGCTTTTAAAAAAAGAGCCTCGCTTAGGTTTTCTTGTGCTGCGGATAGATACAAATTGTAAAGCTTACGATTGCAAATGCGTCCGTGTGCAGATTTAGGATCAGCTAGTGCCTTCTCAAAGTTTTCCGCTATTTGAAGAGCCTCTATATGCAAATGTTCTTGACACAGAGCTGTGAATAGGTATGTGTCAGATGAGCTCCCATATTGTTCTACATATTTTTCACATGCATCAAGAGATTTTTGATACTGTTTTTGTTCAAATAAGGATTGAATGAGCAACCAATACATTTTTTGTTTTTCTTCATCAGAAAAAAGCCCTTCTTTCTCCAAAGCCTTTGTTGCGTAAGTGATGAATACAGCCTGTTTTGTAGAGGATAGATCTAGGGGAGACTGTTTTACATCCTGCATGCAACAATTTAAAAGCTGACGCCATGCTTGCTTTGTATAAATAGAATGGGGGAAGTCTTCTAAAAATACTAAAATTTTCTGAATGGCTTGGCTTAAATTTTGTTCATGAATCGCACAAAGAGCCTGCTCGTAAATCAAAGTTTCTTTTTGTGGATGATCGGGAGATAGTTCTAAGAGTTTTTGTGCATACTCAGCCATTTTCCTCCAGTTTTTATCCTGTTTACATAGCTGGATATACATCAAAATGAGATCTAATGTTTGCGTATCTTGAGTGAAAGAGTGTGTTAAGTATTCAAGGTTTTTTTCTAAAAGAGACCAGTTTTTAGTAATTTTTGCGCAGGAAATCAAGGTGATGATAGCACTTTTTTCGTAAGAGGTATCTATATTTGGACTCTCAAGAAATTGCACAAGAAAAAAAATCGCTTGATCGGGATTGTTGGTTTGATACAGACTTTTGCCTGTATAATAGGAAATCAAAGGATCTGAAACGATGAGATCGCTCAGTTTCTCACGCATGATAAGGAGTTTGCTATACTCTTTTTGTTGAAAGAGTATTTGTAACAATAGATGAGCTGCTTGAGAGCCCTTTTCCTTTTTTAAAGCGCAGACCTTTTCTAAGTTCTCAATGGCTTTATTCGGGTCTATTTTCATTTGTAAATAGCCTGCTTGAAACAAGTACTGCTCTTTATTTTCAGAGTCTTTTTCCGCTAGCATGAGATAGAGATTAGCTGCTTGGATCGGATTCTCTAAAAGAACATTAATGTGAGCTAGCGAATAGAGGGAATCACAAACATAGCGTGTGCTAAGCAGTCTTTTATACTCAGATTCAGCTTGTAAAAGTACTTCTTTTTTATGAGAAGAATCTTCGATCTTTAGCGCGGTTTGCATCAAGGCCTCTGCAAAAGCAAAGCGCGTTGTATCTAATTGTTCTTTAGTTGTGCTAGCATGTTTCATTACATGGGGAGCTTGGGCGATTACCTCCTTCCATAAACCTAACTGGTAGAGGCAATAGACATGGTGAAAGAAACTGGTTTGCGATTTTTTTTCCAAAGGGATTTTTTGATAAAAATTTATGGCGGCTAGGTAATTTTTCTCTTTTACAAAAAGGTCAGCTAGCATTGCATATAATTGTTCTTTAAAAACAGTTGTTGGGTAGGTTTCTAAAAATTGATAGATTCGTTCTTTAGCTAAGGTATATTCTTGCTCTTTCCAATAATCAGCAATTTGTCTAAGCTCAATACTTTCTCTAAAGACAGGATCATCTGGATCTGCGTGTAGACAACTTAAGGCCAGTAAAGCAATCGATGATAGAAAAAGAGTATTTCTTTTCACGCAGTTTTCTCCCACTTGAATTTTTTTTAAATTATATTCACGATACAATATTCTTCAAATGTTGAACAAAAAAACATTTTTTCTGCAAACGCATTTGCCACCTATTTTTTTCGGAGGAATATGGGAATACAATTGATGTTATTAGCCTCGTTTTTTGTAGCGATCAGTAACTTTTTTATGCGTCGTAGCATTGATTCAGGAGGTTCTACTAAAGGATTTCTGATGATTATGCTAAGTGTGATTTCCCTTATTGCCGTTTTCCTTAATCCCATTCGCATGGCAGATTTTTCCTGGAGCTATTCCATAGCTTTATTTGCTGTAATTGCGGGGATTATTCTTTCTATTATGCTTACATCACTTGGTAAAACTTTAGAATCAGGCCCTCCTGGGCTCACTTTTGCTATCTTAAACACTTCTACGGTCTTACCCATGGTAGCGATGGTGCTTTTATTTGGAAGTAAATTTGGTTATTTTTACACAATGTGGAATGCTTTTGGCTCCATTCTCATGGTGATTGGGCTATTTTGGGCAGGCTGTAGCGCGATGAGATCTTTTTATTTTCAAAAATGGCTCATTTTTATGGCAGCCACTTTTTTCTTACATATTTTATTTTTATTGTTTTTTCAATGGCGCGCTCTTTGTATTAATTTTCCTGAGGAAAGAGGACTTTTTTTCCCTTTTGAAAATAGTGAAGCGTGTTGCCAATGGTTTATGCCTATCATGTATGCTACAGCGGCTCTTCTTCAAACTTGCCTGTATTTTAAAACAAGGATTAAAGCTCTTACCTTCTTAGAATTACAATATGGCATTTATGGAGGACTTACCAATGGAGTTGGTACATTTTTTATGATTTTATCAACAGAGGCTTCTACCTCTTTAGAACATGCGGCTATTTTTCCTGTGTTTGCCATTACAGTGATTATTTTTTGTAATTTATGGGGTAAATGGTTTTATCGCGAAAAAGTCAATTGGATGGCGAATGGTCTTTGCCTATTAGGCATTTTAATCGGTTCATTGGATTGGAAAACGCTATTAGCTACAAGCTAAAAGAGCCGTATTGAGAAAGAAGCTCAATGGCTGCTTGTTCACTGATTTGCTTGAGTTTTTCATAAAGCTGCAGACCTTTAGCACTTGCACCATTTTGAAAATAAAGAGTTCCCAAACGAAGAAGGATCTGCTCTTCTTTTTCTACAACAGCTAGCACTTTCTCATAGTGTTCGATCTCTTTTAAAGGTTCATCTAAACTGTGGTAAATCCCTGCTAACTGTACATGTACCCAAGGATCTTCTGGAGAATAAGCGTCTAAAATGTGAAACTCTTCAATAGCGCGATAACAAGATTTGGTAAACTTGGTTTGCAATTCTTCAGAAGCGTATTCAGGAGAGATCCAAGGCAATTTTTTCTCATGAGCTTTATCAGGATGGCAGTACAGGTTTGCTAGTTCAAGATAGGCTTTGCCAAGGCCCGCATGGGCTTGTAGATCTGTTGGGTAGAGTTTTACGTATTCTATATGTTGCTCTATAATCGAAAGCAGGATTTTTTCTTTCATCAAATAGAGATCCTTCCAATGCATCCATACACTAAATTTCTCTAGTAAAGAAGTGATGGCCTTTGATTGTAAGGGTAGAGAGTAATATTGGGCCTCCTGGTAGGAAAAAGTATTTAAGAAGATATGCAATGCTTGAGAGAGAAAGAGATGGTATTCTGCTAAATCATGAGAAGAGGAGATATGATGAATACAATCTTGGATAAATTGATTGTGCATATCTTGCATTTGTTGTGGCTTCTTGGCTTGAAAATAAAAATGCAGCATGAAATAGGAAAATGTGGTTAGAAAAATCCCTGCTAAGGTGAATGCAATGACAGCGGGCTTGATAAGGAACGTAAAAAATAGCACTAAAATGGACAGTTCTATAAGAGTAATCAGAAAAAAAATAATATGGAAAAAAGCATATTGGCGGATGATGCTTTTAAAGCTCTCTTGATACTCTGAACATAGTTTTGCTATTTCTGTATGTAATTCGTAATCAGAGTGTATATTTTGTGTAGTTGTCATACATGTTTTAAGGTAAGTACATAGCAAGATTTAAACGAACCGATGGTTTTTCTCAAGGCTTTTCCTCTAGGAACGACAAAAACTACTTAGTAACTTACTTTAGCATAGAATCATGGACATAAGCAAAATGTATCATTTGATGTTCATGCATTTATAAAGATTTTCTATTATTTTCAAATAGTTGAAAAAAACAAAAAACCTAACAACAAATCACCAAAAAGCTTCTATGGATTTTGGTTTATTAGGATAAAGCTATTGAACTGATGAATTAGTGACTATTTGCGCTTGGCTTAAGGTTTATAGAAAGAAGGGACCCCCATAAAGAATTATACTGGAAATTGATTCAGGTCGGAACTAGCTCCTTCTTCTAACACAGAAAGTGGATGTAATTCTAGTTGTGGATAGCCAACGCTGACATGCAAGTTTGAAGGATCGACAACAATATTTCCAAATCCTGTGTTTAATTCATAGCAGGATGCCACAAAACCATAAGACGCATCATGAATATATGCGCTATCACAAATGTAGGACTTGTTTATAAATATATTGTCTTTATGCTTTGCTAAAACGGTTAATATCTTTTCTACATTGTACTTTCCCGTATCATGTCGACCGCCAATCGGGACTACTTCTTTTTCTCCTTTTGGCATACAAGATAATATATGTCGTATAGAACTTTCCTGCGATCCTGTAGTTATGTGAGCTAAAGCTGTTTTCTTTACTTCTTTATCTTGAATAATTAATGCAACACAATCTTGAACATTGGTTGTTCCAATTTTTTGATTAGTTACAAACCCAACAAAACCCTGCCGTACATGATAAGCGCTATCATCTAGCTTGCTTTCTCTTGAAAAGAGAAAGTTATTTTTTCCTTTAATTAGATCTTCTATCTTTTCTTTTGCAGTTATTAGACAGTCAGAACCTCTTGAGGACGGCATGCTGTAAATATTGCTGTCAAAATCAACTTTCACATCAGGAAGAGGAGAGGGAAGATTTTTAACGGCGTCAAATAAGGTACCTAAAGGGCTACCTTCAGGGTAGACTCTACCACCGATATATAATGACATGATTACCTTCATTTATAATTTTGAACTTAAATTTTACCAGTAAGTATATATTTAAGAAAGCAAATAAATCAATTTTACATTAAAATTACAGAAAAGATCACCCTTCTTTTATATTTGCAAGTAGGTATATTTATATCAAATTATACATGTGGTGTTATACTCGTTTATTTTTAAATTAAGAATTAACAAAGAAAAATTCTAGATGAAAGAACAAAGCTTATTACGGACACCTAGGAAGTATTTTTCAAAAGAGCAGCACAATGTAATCTTAATTTGAAGTCAAACTAGTATATCTGGTCTTTAAGAATTTTCTAAAAAGAGATTCTATGTTGAATTGTTCGGAAATGCTTTCTCTTCTTCCTGAAATGAAAAAAGGAATCCTAGATAAAAACCTGATAAGGTTTATGCAAATTAACCCTACAAGCTATGTATTTGTGTTTAGCAATATTCAGCTATTGCTTTGTGTGCAAAAACCTTTTAGTCGCTTTCATCTTACAAATAAAAAATATAAACCCTACTCATCTGCTTTTGCAGATCAAGTAAACAAGCTTTTAAGAGAAAGAGTATGTGTGGAAGTTTTTCTGCTCTCAGAGGATCGTATTCTTTGTGTAAAATTTGAAAAATATTTTTTTATTGCAGAGCTTATGTACCATCATCCGATTCTAGTTGTTACAGATTCTCTATTTGCTATTATGCTTAGCAATAAGCCTACTTCTTCTCATTATAAAAAACCTCTTGCAAAACCTGCTATTCATCATGCTGCTACTTTTGTCACTAGTAAGGAAATAGAAGAGAGGTATCAGTTATTAGAAAAACAGGCGCTACTCGCTTCACATCGCAGAAAAATATCTAGTCAATTAACTAAATTAGAAGGGCAACTTCAAAAGTATCAAGAGGGATATCACCAAGCTACAAACTGGCAGGTTTTACAAAATGAAACAGAGTTGTTAAAAAGTCATCTGCAACAAATAACACCTGGGATGAAAAGCGTACAGGTCATGAATTGGGAGAGCCAATCTTTTCTGGAAATAGCTTTAGATCCCAAAGTTCCCATCCAAAAGCAATTACAGACGCGTTTTAAAGAGGTGCGCAAAATGAGAAAAAGGGTAGATCTCTATCCCTCATTTATAGAAGAAATCCATCAGAAAATGCACACCCTTCGGAAAGAATTATCTAATCCAAATATAGAGACATCTCATCAAAAACCTCCTCTAAAAAAAGAGCGCAATAGAGCTTGTGGTTTTCACACTTTTATCGGTAAAGGATACACCATTTTAGTCGGAAAAAATGCTAAAGGAAACGAGGAATTAACTTTTACGATAGCAAAAGGTAATGATACTTGGTTGCATGTAACTCCCATGGCAGGCTCTCATGTGGTTATTAAAGCGAATTTAATCAATGAAGATATTTTGCAAGAGGCTATGCAACTAGCGCTGTATTTTAGTCAAGCCCGCAAACAAAACCAAGCAGAGGTGTTAATCACAGAAATTAAATATGTGAGCCGTACTAAAACAACAGGAAAAGTACTTGTCAGTAAGCATAGAGTAAGAAAAGTACAATTAGATCTGAATAAAATCAGAGAGGTGCTAAAAGAAAAATAGGTGTGTTTCTCGTCTGGGTCGTTGTAGCTATGGCTTTCACCATATCTAATATGAAGGAGTCCATACAAGTGTTTATTATTGTTGGAGCAATAGAGACGGTAAAAGAGAACGTGGGCTTAGATTGTAAAAGCCATATATGAGGGGGTTCGGTTCTATATATACGATGTACTTTTCTTTTGGCCTTTTTCAGCTGTTTTTCTTTTTCAAACTCAAAACAGACAGACCTATTATACACATAAATTGTTTTCAGTCCGTCTACTGGACAAGATAATGTAGAGGTTGCTACGGGCATAAATAATAGTTTTAAATGGGGTTTAGGGGTTAGAAAGACGTTCTATATCTGAGTTCTTCTGGTTTCTTGATTTCCTTAATAGGAACTGTTCTATCTGATGTTCCTAAATTTATAATATTTGTTACACGTACTATTAGCTTTTCAGTAGATTCAGTTGCTGATTTTGTAGAAATACCAAAGCAGAACGGAGCTTCTCTAGGATATGATACTAATAACTCCAAAGATTCCTTCTGCCCTACTGTCTTTTTTTGTAAATTACTTTTAGGGGTAGAATGATCAGTTCTAGCCCATAACTGGATGACTTTTTCCTTAGCTTTCTTTAGCTGTTCTTCGTCTTCGAATGAGAAATAGATACTCTTTCCATAGGTATACACTTTATTTAAGCCATCTACTTGACATGTTAATGTTGAGTTTATATGAGGCATAAAGCATCGCTTTTTTTTAATTTTAATGAAGAAAAATTTTACTAAAATGCAAAATTTTTTATCAAATTATTTCTTTAAAAAAGAACTATCAAGCGGGGAATATTTTTGAAAAAAGACATAAAGATTTTCTTAACTTTTATATACCAGCTGTTCCATAATTATAGGTATAGTGGGAATATCTTTTTTCAAAGATGTTTCTGTAGTGATAAATTCTGTTACATAATGGATCAATTCTTTAACTTCTTTAAAAGAAGTGTCTACAGACACACCAAAAACAAACTTTGTGTATTCAGGTACAATGGACTCATTTAGAGAGAACATAGAGCTGTTGGTAACGCAGAGTGTGAAAGCATCTTTGGGTTTGTATAGTTTTTGTTGATTTTCAAACTCAAGAAAAACATTGCGCTCAGTATACGTATAAACTCTTAGTAAACCATCTACTTAACAAGATATACTTGAGACCTTTGAAGGCGTAAACTCATTCCTTATGAGTTAAGAATCAAGCAGTTTGCTATTTTTGGAGTTTTAGGGCTTTTAGTTTATTTGCGCAATAGAGGTTGTCTTTAAGTGTGTTTTTGCAGTTGTTGTCTTTGCTATGTGTGTTAGCCATTGTCCAGCAACTGAAATAGCTTTTTTTGAGTCTATGTCAGGAAAAAAGTTGCTTTTTCCTGCTCTTTTCTGCTTTTTTGCATACGAAATTACTGCACTTGCTACGTGCATAGTGCAAGACATATATGCACTCCTTGTATTTTTTTATCAATTAATAAATTGTATGGAAATACAAGGGTTATTGCTATCTTAGGTTAATTATTCTCGAAAACGATACCCTACACCGCGTACTGTTTCTATCCAATCAAAGTTAGGGCCTAGTTTTTTGCGTAAAGATGCAATGTGTACGTCTATGTTCCGATCGACAATAAAGGCATCGTCATTGTGGATATCGTCGAGTAGTTGATTACGTGTTAACACTTTGCCTCGATTTGTAAGAAGGCGGCGTAGAATGCCGAATTCAGATAAAGTGATAGTGATTACTTTATCTCCTTTACGGAGTAAGTAACGATCTACTTCTAAAGAAAATTCTCCAAAGGTAATGATTTTTGGTGCTTTTTCAGGTTCTTTAGCGCGGCGTAGGACAGCTTTAATGCGGGAGAAGAGTACTTTAGGAGAAAAGGGTTTAGGTACATAATCATCAGAGCCTAATTCTAAGCCTAAAATCATATCTAACTCTTCTGATTTGGCTGTTAAGATGATTACAGGAATACTACGTAGATCAGGGTTTGCTTTCATTTTACGGCATACATCAAAACCATTTTGTCCAGGTAACATGATATCGAGAATGACCAGATCTGGCTTTTCTCTTTCAATAGCGCGATAACCATTTATACCATCTACTTCAACATGCATCTTGTATCCAGATGCTTCTGCTTGTAACTTGATTAGTGCCGCAATATCTTCTTCATCTTCGATTAGCAAGATTCTCTTTTTGTGACTCATCTTTTGACCTCATTTAGCAATGGATAAATTAAGTTTGTTTTTTAATTCAAGCAGAGAAATTACATTTTTTTCACGCTTTTTATGTACTTGGGTCATGATAAGTGGGGATGTTTTTTCGATGGGATAGTGGAAAAATCGTTTGCTCAATGCGGAAAATCTCTCTGGATCTTGTGATACGAAAAATTGATACTTGGCAGGATCTGTCTGTTGGTTTAATAGATCCCATTTAGATAGGAGCTGTCTTGTTGTCTGAGCGCATCTATCTGCTGGATCTAATAAGGGAATTTTATTTCCCATACATTGTCGAATTAAAGACCCAATGAGAGGATAATGCGTACATCCAAGCAATAGAGCATCAATCGACTCTTTCATAAGAGGGGATAAGTACTCCGTTACCGCTAATTGCGTGATTGGATGATCAAAATACCCTTCTTCGATTAAAGGAACAAATAGAGGGCATGCAACACAAGATAAGCAGATATTGGGCAATTTACTGTATAATTGCTTTTGATAAGTTCCAGATGAAATTGTTGCCCGTGTTCCTAAAACAACAATAGAACCATTGGGTTTAGTATCGACAATTTCCTCTATGGCTTGTTCTAAAATGGCTATAATGGGTACATTGACAATGCTCCGAATGATCTCTAAACAAGCAGCACAAGCAGTATGGCAAGCAATGACTAATAACTTAATATCTTGAGATAGTAAAAAACCTATGCTTTCTAAAACGTGAGTAGTAATGAGCTCAATACTTTTATTCCCATAGGGAAGATGGGCTGTATCTCCGAAATATGTGATATTTTCCTGCGGCAAACAAGTAGCAATTGCTTGCATTACATTAAGACCCCCTAATCCAGAGTCAAAAATGCCTATTTTTTTTTGACTGATATCACTTTGTGTCATGGGGAATTTGTAGCTCCTGTCCGGGGAATATGGTATCTCTAATTAGTTTATTATTTGCTTTGAGCGCTTCAACGGATACATGGTGAAGTTTAGCAATTTTTTCCAGGGTATCTCCTCCTTGAACTTGATAAAATTTTACTCTTGTTTTTGGTGTAGAGGAATGTATTTTTTTAAGTAGGTCTGCTAGCGTGTTTTTCAACTCAGAGATGCTTTGCAGTCGATTTTCATGAGTTATCAACTGTGTGTTTATGTTGCTTTGATGTTCTAAGAGTTGCTGTATATTTTTTTTGAGGGTTTTAATCTCAGAGCAGAGTTTGTTTATGACCTCTTCTTGCGCTTGAATGCGTGATTGGAATTCTTTACAGTCAATAGCTTTAAGATTTTTTTGTGCATCTATTTCTTCCTCCATTAATTGCATATCAACTGCAAATGTGCGGATTTGATGCTTTACATCTGCTATTTCTAATTGTAGCTCATAAGAGGAGGGATTATATTCACGTGTTTTTCCATAGCAAAAGGTGGTTACGAGCACACATGCAAGAAAAAATGTACTCATCATTTAAGAGGGATTATAAATTTTAAATTCCGCACGTCTATTTTTGGCCCAAGCTTCTTTGCTGTGCTCTCGAACTGCAGGTTTTTCCTTTCCATAGGAAACGGTATGAATTCTTTCTGGATGCACTCCTTTTTGTACAAGCATGGAACGGATATAATTCGCTCTCCTAGCTCCAAGGGAGAGATTGTACTGTTCTGGTCCTCTATCATCACAGTGTCCTTCAACAAAGATAAACAATTGAGGGTTTTTCTTGAGGTGTTGTGAAATTTGATCAATGATTTGATAGTGGTTTTTCCCCTCAAGTGTGTCTTTATCTGTATTAAAATACAGAGTTCTAAAAATCTCTGCTTCAAGCCCTCTAGGGCGGTTAAACCCTTCAATTCCAGGCAGCTTTCCTTCTCCCGGATCATTTTTAGGAGGAGGAATAGCCGCATCGCTAAACTGTTGTTGCAGATCTTCGTCGTTTAATGCAATAAACTCCTCTTCCATAGGCCCTAGAAGATGGTCATAAGGATCATTTGCATCATCCCACAAATGATTGGTCTTTTTATAGTTACTGGATATCAAACTGTCTTTCCAGACAGAGAATCTGTTCCCCATGCATCCTGTTAGAAAACAAGTGCAGCTCAAGATTCCTATAATGGTTTTTTTGCTCATCTTTCCCTCTTTTAAAGTCCCCAAGTAGGGTAATGGTTTTTTCCAAGGCCTCGACTGATTTTAATAGCTTGAGGTTGGTTTAGATTAACAACATAAATTCCAGAGTTGCAATCTTGTGTAGAATTAAAAACAATATGGTTACTATTTGGAGCCCAAAAAGGATTTTCTTTATCACCAGGCCCTGAGGTTAGTTGCCATTCTTCTTTTTTTTCAAAATCGTAAATCCATATTTGCCGTATACCATTTGTTTTAGCACTATAGGCTAATTTTGTACCATCAGAGGACCAAGATGGACAAGAATTTTCTCGGTTTTTTTTAGTGATCATAACAGCAGGAGGACGTTTTTTATCAGAGGTTATAGGAATAACAAAAATCCGCATTCCTCCGTCTTTATTAGAAGCGAAGGCGATTTTAGAGCCATCTGGGCTAAATGTGGGAGAAGCTTGTACTGCATGTGGATGTGAATAGAGCTGAACTGGTTTTTCCATTTTTCCCGTTTCTGGCGAAAATGCTTGTACAAATAGATCTACGCGGCCGCTTGCATCAGAGATGAAGGCAATTTTATCTCTTTTAGGGGAAACAGCAGGCAATAGTTGATTGCCTCTTAAAGAGTTAATTCGTCTAGCTTTATCTGTTTTTGAAGCTTGAAAATAAATTTTAGGTTGGCCTGTTTTATAAGAGACATAAAAAAACCCTTCCTTGAAAAATTTGTCTGCTTTAGGAAGTAAGACCGGGGTAATGCAATAGGTTTTTTCTGAGGTGATTTGACATGCATTAGCTCCATCCCAATCGCATTCCCAAATTTCAGAAATCCACTTCTCTGATTCGCTATGAGGGGTTTTTTGAGAGAATAAAATTCTAGTGCTAGCAATTCCTTCTACAGAAAACAAGGTTTTATGAAGGGTATCTGCTAGCTTGTGAATTTTTTTTCGATCTTGCGATAAATTGCCGCTAAGCAAAATAGGACCAAAGGTTTTCAAACTAGAATTGTTTACATGAAAAAGATATAGAGTTAACTGTTTTTGGTTAACGCAGCATTTAATGATAAAAGGAATACCAAAGCTCTGCCAGTTTTGGATTTGAAAAACGGCTGTTAGATCTTTATTATGCAGTAACTGTTCTTTATCAGACGTTCTTTGACAGACTTTTGTAGATCCATTATAATCCAAATCATAGCAAAGAATGGCTTCTAATTGGTTCAAATAGTGCACATCAAAAACCGCGTCTTGAGAAAAGATTTTGCCTAAGTAAATCGGCTGTAACGGACTTGTAGTTGGCAAATGGACTCTAATTTCTTCTTCTATTCTCTCCGCACAAATTACAGAGGAGAAAAAGGTAAGAAAAAAATAGACACTGATAAAACGGATATAGATTTTAGAGGACATTACAAAAAGTTAGGGTGAATGTTTGTTCATTATTAAGTGTTACCTTTTCATTACATTTAGGTAAGACAATGTTAGGTAAATGCCTTTCTAAATACAGTTTATTTATCTTACTTTCTGCTTGAAGAACCAATAGCTCCAGTATCTTACCAGCTGGGCTGACTTTTATTTTTATCTTTACTTCTCCATACTCAGGAAGCTGTAACATCTGAGAGAGCACTTTAACTAGTGATGCTGTATAGCTAGATAATGTAGGCTCTTCTTGCGCAGAAGTCACAACTACTTTGGAGGATAAAGATGCTGTAACAATTGTACTGCTTTTGCATTGTTTATCATCTTTTTGTTCAATTTTCGCAATACTTTCTTCTAATTGTTTGAGAATAGAAGAGGGAATAGCAAATTCTTGAGGTGTGTGTTTTGGAGTAGGGATTCTTTTTCCGCTCTGTTTTATAGGCGGGGTCTTTTTGACTAATGGCTTTATGGGTTTTGGCATTTTTTTTTGCGCTACATTTCTCTTTTGTGTAGGAGGGGAAGAAGGCTTTAAAGAGACAGTCTTTACAACAAGAGAAGGGGTTTTTGTGCTTTGTTGCTTAGGCTTAGATCCCATCAACATCCCCACAAACCCTATATGGATGCTTATGAGTAAAAAGAGAAGGATCTTCTGGCCCATGCGCATTTATCCAGATTTTACGATGACATCAAGCTGCTGAAATCCTGCTAATTCTGCTGCATTTTTAACAGATTGATAGACTCCAAATTGTGCTTTTTTATCGTGAAAGAGTTGCAAAGGGACATTGCCTTGCTTTTGATGAAGATCTTTTAGGCAGTGCATTAATTGCGCTTCAGAGATTTTTGTTTGATTTAACCAGATAGAGTTATCTTCATGTACATAGATAGTAGCTATTGCATTTTCATGGACGGGGTGTGTTAATTCTGAGGAAAAAAAAGAGAGTTGTACACGATCTGCTTCTACCATGGGGGCAATGAGAATAAATAGAATTAATACAACAAAAACGACATCGATTAAGGGAGTTAAATTGACTAGATTTTCTTCGGAGGAGATCTCCTGGTAGGAGAAATGTCTTTTCTGACGCATATTTTAATCCTGATCCACTCTGCGATATTGTAGTTCTAAATAAGAGAGGAGCTCATATAAAAAATCTTGCATTTCTGAAGAGTAATTATGTATTCTATGCTTCAAATAGTTATAAGCAATTAAAGCAGGGATTGCAATCACAAGACCTAAAACAGTGGTTGCTAAAGCGGTAGAGAGGCCACCTATAATCACGCTATTAGAACCAATAGAGCCGCTATTTTGTAAGCCTGAAAAAGTAACTAAGATTCCCCACACGGTTCCTAATAAACCTAAGAATGGAGCCAATGATACAACAGTTGGTAGAATAAATAGGTTTTTTTCTAGTTGTTTTACATGATAAGAAATCGTAGTTAATACATGACTTTCCACTGCTTCTAAATCAGTAGAAGATAGATAGATCTTAGGGTTTTCTAAATCTTGTGTGGAAAAATACAAATTCTTATTGAGAATCTCTCCCGTTTTTATTTTGAGAGACCCGAGAATATGAGCAAAAGGGTGCAGATCCTTACAAGTGTTTATCTCTTGTACATCGATTTGCAGCATTCTTTCCTTTTGGTTTGTGTAGTTTTTATAAAAGATCTGAGATAAGCGAGCGGTTCTATGGGTAAATCTGATTTTTTGGATGAGTATAATCCAACAGATTAGAGAAAGACCGATTAAAGCCAACATAATTGTTTTGCCAAAAATATCAGACTGGGCATAAGCGGTTATAAACGTGGCAAAACTAGCTATTAGAATTTCAGGCATGATTATATGAAGGGTTCTCTTTTAAGTAGATAATGAAAAAAAAGAAATTTGTCAATCTTAAAACACCGATAGGAACGGTTATCAATTTTTGTAGTTATGACTTTGCTTTTCTCTCTCTTTGTATAGAAGCTGCTCAAGAGTTTTCCTCTCAAATTATTGTGCCTGTTTGTGATCATATGTTTAGCGGGGAAAAAGAAGACCCTCTTTTTTTACAAAACATCTACGCGCTTTTTCCCAATGTGCAATTCATCGAATTTCCGTTTGATATCTCTAAAAAAGACAACCCTCATTATTGGCATAATTTATCTCGTCTGATAGGTGGGTTCTTTTTAAAAGAAGAGATTCGGTATGCACTCTTTCTCGATTGTGATGAAATTGTAGATACCAGCAGTTTTAGAGAGTGGTTAGAGCATTTTGATTACATGCAATACACAGCGATACGACTTGCGAATTATTGGTATTTTCGTAGTAGCTCCTACCGAGCTACCACTTGGGAAGACACCCCTCTTCTCGTAAGAAAAACCAGAGAAAATCTACAGGCTCTTATGCACCCACAAGAAAGAGCCGGTATGTATTCTTCCGCACAGCCAGAGAAGAAACGGATGTGCTTAAGTTTAGATAAAAAGCCTATGGTGCATCATTTTAGCTGGGTTCGTACAAAAGAGCAGATGCTCAAAAAAGTTTCTAATTGGGGCCATCGTGAAGAGCGTGATTGGAAACATTTGGTGGAACAGGAGTTTTCTTCTTCTTTCCAAGGCACCGATTTTGTACATGGTTACTTATTTGAAACCGTGGATTCTGCTTTTGCTATCGATTTATCAGCTCAACCTCTAGAAGTGACCTCTAGTATCAAAGTATTAAGGCTCAAAGCTCATCAGGTGCATTGTATTGATCTCTACATGCATTTTGAGATGGAGTTGCCTCAGATTTCCCATCTTTTAAAGAAATAGTTCTATTTAGTTAGTAAATTTAAATATTAGAAATATTATTTAACTAATAAAGTGTAATAATTAGTTCATATTGAATATTAATGATTATTAGTTTTATAATATTAACTATTGATTACTATTTCCGCTCTTAATTGTTCTTATTACTTTTTCTCCATCTATTTAGAGCTAAACGTAAAAAGGAAAAAATATGACCGTTTCTATGAATGCATCTTCGATTGTTTATGTCGAAGAAATGAAAAGTATGAATTTCTTAGGGTTGCAAATTAACAATATTTATAAGAACACCGATAAAACCATGCAGATTACAGAGCTTGCTAAAGAATTCCTAGGATCAAAAAAGGAAACTTTTCAAGAAACAGAGGTTGCTTTACTTGCTAGTAAATGCAGCTCTTCTATTGAGAAACAAGCGCTTAAGCTTTTTGCAATGTCTTTACATAAGCTATCAGTAAACCCTCTAGAAGCAGGCTTTGAGTATATTAGGAAAGCCCCAGGCTATGACCCCATAAGAGGATTTCAAGTTCCTAATGATTGGGAGGAAAATGGAACGGTTACTTTGAACCAAATTTACAAAGAACAATTCTTTGCATGGATGATGAAAAATCACGAGTTGCCCTTTTCTTCTATTGTATCAATGCTTTACATTTTGAAAAGTTTTAATGATCCATCTATTGCACTAGATAATCACATTTGGAATAAATTTTTACTAACTGGAAAAAGACAAGAGCAGTTTAAGGAATTTCAAGCTAAATATGAGTTTTTAATAGAAAACAAGTTTTTGCAGTCTTTCCCCATAGAGTTAAGCAAAATCCCCATCACTCGTAACGCACAGACAACAATTCATAGTTATTACAAATGTTTCAAAAGAGCTTTTGAGTGGCTGGTAGAGTTATTTATAGCGGGCACTCAACCATCAAGTCAATCTACTAAGGCGGAGCAGATGGTATATATCCAAGCATTAGCAGATGGTCAGAGAATAAAAGATAGGCTAGAAAGTATGTTAAAAAGAAATTTTTCAAAAAAAATGTTGGCATATAAATTAAGAAAAATGCTTCCCTCTTTGCGAAAATACTTTGAGTGGCTTGTTATAAGAGCAGATCTAAATCAAATAAAGATGGAAGATCTTAGAGCAAGGCAAGTTGCAATAGATGATATTCTAATGATCTGTAAAGAAAAGAAAGAGCAAATCTCTGATCGGTGTGCTCAATCTACAATTGGAGCAAGAAAGAAGAAAAATCCACACAAAGTAGGATTTAACATCCAAATCGTAATGAAAGATTTGCTGAAGAAATATGAGAAATGGATGGGACAGAGATCTCTTGGGTCGGAAGCAGCTACGCAATTTAATCTAGAATTACATAGTATTCTAAGAGAAAAAATGACTAGCTTAAAGCATATTCAAGATACAGAAGCGTATTTTATTCTCGAAAAAAATAAAATAGCCATCCAGCAAAGGTTTCCCGCAGAACTATGTTCATTCAAAGAAATGTTCCCCTGCATCAGTTCTTTATTAAGCTACGTAGATACTGGTGTAGCGGAAGAGCAGGATAGATGGAAGAGAGAAAAATGGAGTTTATCCATAAGTCAATTTGATGAAATGTTAGAGAGAGAGTTATTATCTGAGTGTGAAGTAGTTGATGTTATATCTGTTGAAGATCAACGCCCATCTACGGATTTTTCAGATGAACCAGAAGAGGAGATTGAAGAGGAGTCTGTTAGTGATAGTCTATCTAAAGAGATTTCTGATCTGCCCCATGTTCTTCAGGAGGAAAAGATGCGGTCTTATTTAGATGATAAGATAGAGGACAAGCAGCTAAATGGATGCTTAAGCCAGACTGTAGAAGGTTTGTTGAAACAAATGCAGGTTTATTTGCATGGCAAACAAGGAAAAGAAGTATACGATCACATCTTGTTAGGGGCTGCTGCATTAGAACAAATGGCACAAGCAATATATGAAGGCAGAACAAGTCATGCGGTATTAGGATTTCGCAGTAGCTTAATTCATTGTCATTTTGCTGTGGAGCAGATCCTCAGCCAAAAAAGTGGAGGAACGGCAGATTCTCATAATTTAAGCTTTTTAGCAAAAGAATTAGAGAAGAAAGGAGACAGGGCATTTTCTAAAGAAGAGCGAGAACTTTTAGAGGAGATAAGAGTACATCTGTGGTTCCACTATCCAGAAGACTATAGAATGTACTTTGCGGAGAAAAAGTGTCCAAAAGCGCTTTTCTTATTGAATGCGCTTTTCCGCTCTGAAAACATTCAAGAAGCTATGGTTTTTTCTTTTAACAAGTACTGTCAAACCTTAAAATTCGTTATTGGGCTTACAACAGGGACTTCACAATCAAGCACTGTAGAGATCTTTCTGAAGAAGTTTTTAGACTCAAGTTCTTTAGAGCCTAAAAAAAATCCTACTGTGGATTCTCCAATGATCCGTAAAATCAATCGTGTACTTAAAACTCTTCATTCGTTAGACGAGCTTACTCATATAAAAGACTTAGACAATGGGTGGCTATTAGCAAATTTTGATACAATAAAAAAATATTTATCGATTATGAAAATTTCTTTAGAACTTCCTCAAGAAGCAACGGAGCATTCTCTTCAGAAATTTATACGAATAGAAGCTCTATTAAATGTAGAAAAGCTCTTTAAAAACCTATTTAGAGTGATTGGTTTTTTCCAATCAGGAACAGATACTCGAATCCATAATCTACACAAATTCTACTCAATCATTGAGGAGCGTTATGAAAAGCTATTATCAAAAGATGATAAAAATTTGTTAGACAGCATTAATTTAAATATTACACATCATTATTTCCATAAAAAGTCACATGCGAGTTTAAAGAAGGATTATGATTGCTTCTTAAGAGAATCCCGTGCTTTATCATCGGTTGATAAAGGATTTTCTATTACCATGGGTGGAAAACAAACAGCCTCACATGAAACTCTACAAAAGGCAGAGGAGAAGATTACCGCTGTCATCGGACGCTCTTTAGATCTATTTATTAGGCTATTAGATCCTGTGGTAAATGAGCTGAAGGAAATAGATAAGGATATAAAAGAAGGAATTAGCGTCTTTGATTATTTAAAAATTGGATAGACTGATCTTTGAGTTATTTAGCGTAACTTCAGCTGCCGATTATCAATTCTTAGGGAATTCTCTCAAGGTAGAGTACTTTTTGAATGGTTAGGCAGTATAATACTTAATTCTTCTATACTAGTTTGTTTTCAAATTAAGAATGTACAAAATGAAATTTTTCGGAGCTGGCCATATGCTGGCTTTTCTATAGCGAATGCCACTACATTAGTTTCTATTTTTTTCTTCTACTCTATTTTTAGGACAGGGTTTCGTTCTAGAGATCTCTTGTCAAGCGGCTTCTTCTCCTTTTTCATAGAGTTCTTTGTATGTATAAAAGCTTTCTCTTGAATATCCCCTGTGCTTACATACCTCAATGTTGGATTTAATTCATTAAGAACAGGGTAGATAAAGACAAAAAAAACAGTGTAAAAAGACCTCTTCATGTTGTACAAGTTTCGTTTGTGAAAAAACA
>PSRO01000058.1 GCA_003176115.1 Chlamydiota bacterium
GTGCGAAGCACCCAGAAAATAGGATTCACTACGGGTCTCCATGGCGTTAATTTTTTTCCATAATGATTACGATGCACCCATTTCTCCATTGAAGGTTCGAGAATGTTAAACTGTTCTTCTTTTAATCCTTGCTTACTCATGTCAATCTGTCTTTGTTAGAAAAGAAAAAAGACCATATGACATAGCAAAAATTTATATTCAATTCAAGATAGGTTCTTAGAAAGAAAAAAAATGATCAATGGTTATGGGTGGTAATGCATGCAGAAACTCGACAAATACTTGCATTTTATTTTGAAATTATCCCTTGGAAACAACATAGCCCTGTTAGCAACAGGATCCGGAAAAACAAGTTATATCAGGCAAAGATGTGCACGATTAGTTCGAAAAACGTTATCTTTTTCTAAAAAAATATTCGGAACTTCATAGTTCTTTCATTCACAAACTCTTTTTTCTCTCTTCTGTTTGTACTTTCTCCTCAAAGGAATAGGACAATAAGATAAATCCACCAGTTCCTAGACAAAGCGCTATAGGAATTACCGCTAAGCAGAACACATTCCTACTAAGATGAAACCCGCAGTAAGGATGCCGGGTGCCAAATGACAGAAAAGCATAAGAAAGAAACAGCCATTGTTATCCCAGATGCAATAATTGTGAACCGATTTCCCATTTTATCAGCAATCAAACTTAGCATAGGAGCTCCAAAGCACATACCTATAAAAATCATCGATGATATTACTCGCAGCTGCTCTCCCATCAAATCTATAGTGCTTTAAAAATACAGTCCCCACACATCAGCAAATCCTTCCAAAGGACCCACCATCATTCCTACAAAAATACAAGACAAAATCACTCTCTTGTTACTTAACACTTTTTTAATGTCAGAAAATACCGTTTCCTGTGCACAGATTTTCATATCAGGAACGATCCAATAGGTAATAATTGCTAATAATAATCCTAATACAGCAAATAATTGTATGACTGTTTGATAGCCAAAAACCTCTTGCATATAGCTCATAGGTCCTCCCGCATAGATTGCACCTACTAAACCTATGGTTACAGAAAGGCTTAGCATGCGGGAAAGCAGCCTTTCACTAAACGTCATTCGAATGATCTTAAAGACTCCTAAAATTGCTGCAGAAGAACCAAGCCCTATCAAGAATCTTCCCACAATGAGATAAATCCAATGCTCTGCAAAAAGAAGAGGCATTAATCCTATCAGTGTACAAAGTATACAAGCAGTCATGATTTTCTTTGGACCATAGCGATCCAACATAATACCCATGGGCAAATGCATGAGTGAATAACCAATGTAATAAATCCCAGAGAATTGACCAAAAGTTGCCGCCCCGATATCAAACTGTTGCATGATATCGTTCAACATAATATTGGGCATAACTCTTAAAATATATTGGTATGCATAAACCGCCCATACGATTATGCGAGCTTGAAGGTAATGAATCCATAAAAATAATCCTTCGTCAAGATTTAGACTTTAGTTAACAGCGAAAAAAATAGAGAAAGCAAACATGTTAATCTGTGCCTATCGGCACAGGAAAAGAGTAAGAGAAGAAATAGGAGCAACTTTTTCTGATAGACAAAAGTTGGAATGTAAATAATTTTTTTTGTATTCATGGAAAAATTCATATCATATCCTAACAGAAATCAACAAGAAAAAAATTTATAACAAATCTCTTTTCCCTATAAATTCTTTGAATATTTAGGATAATAAATTTAACAATTAAATAAATCAATTAATATTATCTAATATTAATTGATTTATTTGCGATTTAATATTACAATTGAACCAATATAACTTAAAAATTCACATGTCTATTCAGTTTATCCGTCAAAGTTTATTCTTCAATGCACCTCCCAAACATACGGCATTAGCCTTCTTAACACAGCCTTATGTTCTAAGCTATGCTTATTTGACTCGTGTAATATACCCATGCGAGGGTAGACCAAATCTCAGTCTCTATGAAAAGAGTGTATACATACTTATAGGAACAAGCTTGTTTATTCCTATACTTAATACAATCATATATGTTGCTCTAAGAATTCTGTGCTCTAATCACCAGACTACAGAAATTGACCAAACATCTCTTGCCTCGAATTCCCCAAAGTTTGATAAAGCTCTTTATAATCAGAAGATAGAAAAGATCAGAAGTAAAGCACATACTGCAACCCAAAAAATTACAGATGCCGCAATTAGGCAAGATATCCAGGATTTCATAAATGAAATCCATAAAACAGCTCAACAATTAATAGAAACTTCAGCCAATATCGATCTATGTAGCAGCATCACAGAAAATGTACAGCGCGAATTGTTCTGTATCGAGGAACAGACTCAGTATCTAGTCGATACTCAAGAAGAAGAATCTATATCTATTTCTTTACAACCCATAGTAATATCAGAAAATGCTTTGCATTGGTCTCGGGAAATTTCTAGAGCAATGAGAGCAAACGATAAAAGTCAATTTACCATTCTTTTAGAAGAAGGAAAAAAGAGTCATTTCATTAATCTCAAATTTCGGCATTTTCTTAATGGAACCCTCTTTCATCATTTTTCAAAGATGGATCGGGTTGAGTACTATCTTATTCTACTTATCTCTACTGGCATAGATCCATCATTACAAGATAATTGGGGTAATACAGGGTTGATATGGGCAATAGCCAATGCTTGCAATACTAATGCATTATTGATTTTACAGAACTTAAGACCAGGACCTTATTTAGATATCCAATGTTTACTACATCAAAATACCGCCCTGCATTTAGCTATTGCTAAAGGATACAAAGATCGAAGTAAACATGGACAACAGCTTGAGGTTTCTAACCTTAAGCTCATCGAAACCCTTTTACAGCTGAAAGCCAACCCCAACTTACAAACCAAAGAAGGTTATACTCCTCTACATCTAGCATGTGTAAGAAGAGATTACGCTATGATCTCTGCCCTAGTAAAAGCAGGAGCTGATCCTTATATTAAGGATAATAAAGGACAAGTGCCAGAGGATTTACTCATACTTGGCTATAGCGGAGCTTTGGAAATTCTCAAAAAGATTGGCAACGTTTGTTTGCTGAACGAGGAAGAATATGAAGATAAAGTTAACTTAGCAAATATTATTCAAGATCTCTATAAAAATTATACCAGCGAGCTCACTGGGAAGCTTTAGCGGGTCTGCTTCTTGCATTTATGCAAAACAACTCTTCTCAAAATGCTGCTTCCAATATAACTTCTTTACTTTAGGGGCAGAAAAACCATTTTCCTAGGCCTAGCTAACGCACTCATGCAATCCATGGATATGACAAGAATAGTCCAATAGGTCATGCTTTTGGTCCTCGTAACCGATTTAATTATATTGCATTTAAGAATGCAGTACATAAGGAATGTAAAAAAAATATTACTATTTATGAGTTCAGAGTACATAAGACCACTCTGCATAAAAAAGTGATTATCGTAGACGATACGGTAATCGCAGGAAGCAGTAACTTTGGTTACAAAAGCTTAGACCCAGATTCTGATCATGAAATCCATTTTATCGCAAAAAGCGCTTCCTTTACAGAACAGACTTTAGAAGCTATTAAAGTAGATTGTCAAGAAAACCACTCTAAGCCAAATTCCAAAGTACAAGGCTAACCATACCAGAACTTGCACGTGCGGTTATTCACTCTTTATCCGCTTTTTTAGTTGGTTAAGAGGTTTTCTCCATTGTATTCCAATCGGTATGAAAAAACTGCCCGCGCGGCTTATCCGTTCTTTCATATGTATGAGCTCCAAAGAAATCTCTTTGTGCCTGAATGAGATTTGCTGGAAGAGACCCACTACGATAACCATCAAAAAAGGCAAGTGCTGAACTAAAACAAGGAATAGGAATTCCAGCTTGTACAGCGGTGATGATTACTTTACGCCAAGAAACCTCGGCATTGATAATTGCCTTTCTAAAAAAATCATCAAAAAGCAAGCTAGGTAGATCTGCATCTACATCATAAGCTTTTTTAATATCATTTAAAAATCCACTTCTAATAATGCATCCAGCTCGCCAAATAAGTGCTATTGATCCGTAATTCAGATCCCACTTCATCTCTTTAGCAGCAGCTCGCAGCAGCATAAAGCCTTGCGCATAACTAATAATCTTAGAGGCATATAGGGCTTGTTTTATATCTAAGACGAACTGTTTTTTTGTACCGGTATAAGAATTGGTAACTTGAGGAAAGGATTTCTGGGCCTGCAATCTCTCTTCTTTTAAAGAAGACAAGCATCTTGCATAAACAGCTTCTGTGATTAAGCTCACAGGGACTCCTAAATCTAAAGCGCTAACACCTGTCCATTTCCCCGTACCTTTTTGATTTGCTACATCTAGGATATGGTCTAATAGCAGAGTCCCGTCTTGTTCTTTTTGCAAAAAGATTTTAGCTGTGATTTCAATTAAGAAACTATTTAAATAGTCTAGATTCCACTCTGCAAAAATCTCATGTAGTTGTTTTGGATCATTACTAACAAATGTCTTTAGTAAAAAATAAGCTTCTGCAATCAGCTGCATATCTCCATATTCAATCCCATTATGCACCATTTTCACATAATGACCCGCTCCTCCTTCTCCAATCCATTCACAACAAGGGAGGCCATCTTCTTTTGCTTTTGCAGAGATATTCTGAAAAATTTGTTTAAGAATGGGCCATGCTTGCTTGTTGCCGCCTGGCATAATCGAAGGTCCAAATCTTGCTCCTTCTTCTCCCCCAGAAATCCCTGCACCGATGAATAGAATTCCTTTTTTTTGCAAAAAATCGCTTCTTCTCTTTGTATCGGAATAATGGCTATTACCTCCATCAATGATAACATCGCCTGGTTCTAAGAGAGGGCGACATTCATCGATTAGGTCGTCAACGGGAGTACCTGCTTTAACCATAAATAGTAATTTACGCGGCTTTTTCAACGTAGAGATCAGCTCTTTTAAGGAATATGTCCCTATGATTTGGGTTTCTCCAAGACCTGATAAAAATTCTGTTACCTTTGCAGTGGTGCGATTAAATACAGCAACTCTATAGCCATGGTCATTCATGTTTAATACAAGATTTTGCCCCATAACAGCTAATCCTATTAATCCTAAATCAGCTTCAGCTTCTGCCATTATTACTCCTTAAGAGTTTTTTATTCACGTAAGCTTTTTAATATACAGAATGGATGACAATTATTCAATCTTCAGACAAACTACTTCTTTGTCCTCGTAGCTCAGGAGGATAGAGCGGCCGCCTCCTAAGCGGCAGGTCGTGCGTTCAACTCGCGCCGAGGACATTTGTTCATCTTAAAATAGTTATCTACCCCTTGCGCAACTCCCAAGGCGATTTGATCAAGGTACGTTCTCTGCCTTATTTTTTGTCTTTCTTGGGTATTGGTAATAAAGCCTCCTTCAACAAGCACAGCTGGCATAGAAGTTTCACGAATAACATGAAAATTGCCTGTTTTAACCCCTCTTGAATTGGCTCCTGTCTGGTCGATTAACCTAGGTAGGATATAATTGGCAAGTTGCTTGGAAGCTCTATTACGAGGAAGGGGTTTTGATGAATAATAATAAACCTCTATTCCTTCTGCTTGTCTATTTTTCGAAGAGTTAAAATGAATACTGACAAAAATGTCCGCCTTGACCTGGCTGGAAATTTCTACACGCCGACCTAAAGATATAAAGATATCCTTAGAACGAGTCATTATTACACGATAACCCAAATCCTCTAGATGTTTTTTTGTCAGTAAGGCGGTAATGATATTCACTCTTTTTTCTAAAAAATTGCCAAAGTTAGCTCCACCATCTTTCCCACCATGCCCAGCATCTAATACGACAAGAGGTTTTACGCATCCTGCTACCATTGCATCGGAATCCTCAGATAAAAAGAAAAAAAAGAAAATAAACCCTACGCAAACATTCCAGCGTATAAACCTAAATCTTTCCATGTAACTCCTTATCTTAATTGAAAACTGCAGTTTCACAAGCTAGCTTAGCCACTAAACGATCATCAAATACTACCGACTGTTGAGAAAAGACCTGATAAGTTTCATGCCCTTTCCCTGCAATTAATACAATATCTTTAGAAGAGCCTCTTTCTATTGCAGAAAAAACAGCTTCTTTACGATTTAAAATCGTTAATACTGTTTTTGGATTTTTACATCCTTTTAAAATATCATTTACAATTTCTTGAGGATCTTCTTGCCTAGGATTGTCTGTAGTTACAATTACAACATCCGCCAATTTTTCTGCAATACTGCCCATTTTAGCTCTTTTTTGACGATCTCGATTACCTCCACACCCAAATACAACAATTAATTTACCTTGTTTTACCTCTCTAAGAGCAGATAATACGCATTCGAGAGCATTTTCTGTATGAGCATAATCTACAAAAATATGAAGGCCTTTGGAATTAGGCACTTTTTCTAAACGCCCTGGTACGCGATTAAATGATTTTAGAGCATATATAATTTTTTTCAAACAATATCCGTGAGATAAAGCAACTCCTACTGCAGCAAGAAGATTATATAGATTATGTTTGCCAATTAAATGAGAGACTAGCTTTATTTTTTCTCCTCGGTAGTGAACGACACATTCTATACCCTCTGGAGTCAAATTTATTTGGTTGGCATATAGGTCTGCTCTAGGATCCATGCCATAAGTGAGTAAATGAGCTTTAGTGTTTTTCATAACCTCTTTTGCATAAGTACTATCTAGGTTAATAACAGCCGTTTTTGGCCCCTTATGCGCTAAATGATTAAGTTGTGAAAATAATGTAAGCTTAGCCTGTAAATAGTTTTGTATAGATATGTGGTAATCTAGATGATCCTGATCAAGATTTGTAAACACAGCAACATCAAATTCAATCTCCTTTACCCTGCCTTGATCCAAAGCATGTGAAGACACCTCCATCACACAACTTGTACATTTAGCAAGAGCCATATCATTAAATAGTTTAAAATTAGTCAGAACATCAGGTGTAGTTTGGGTTGCAGGAAAATGATGTTTCCCAATAATCCACTCGATAGAGCCAATCAACCCACATAAACTACCGAGTTTATCTAAAATATGTTTAACAAGACAAGCTGTTGTTGTCTTACCGTTTGTGCCTGTAATACCTACTAGAAATAGCTTTTCATCAGCAAGACAATAATATTCTTTTGCAAGTAGAGCTTCTATTGCATTAACATCAGGATGGATGATTTGCACTACATCGGATAAAAAAGGGTTATGTAAATCGGTTAAAACAGCAATAGCTCCAGCAGCGATCGCTTCTGGAATAAATTCTGCTCCATCATGAGATAAACCCTTTTTAGCAATAAATAGATTACCAGGAGCTACTAGTTTAGAGTTTGCACAAATCCCTGTAATCTCTATGTCTTTTGCATCTTTATATGTCTTTATTTTTAGACGTTTAAGAAGGTTTTTTAATTTTATCCGTTCCATTTTTTATATAATTCCAGTAAAGATCGACTCTCTTTTAGCCAATCCCCTTTTTCTTTATCATACCGAGGATCTTGAGGAGAATACCCATGGGGATCATCTGAGGGTATACCAAGATATTCTAATGTGCGCAGCCCAATTTCTCTAAAAGCAGGAGCTGCGCAGTTGCCTCCATGCTGGTTTCTTCCTACTCCGGGGATATACTTGTATTCAGGCTCATCAATGACAACCAAAAGTACAAAACAAGGAGAAGAAACAGGAGCAAACCCAATAAAAGAAGAGATATGATTCTTTTTGGAATATACCCCTCCTACAATTTTCTCAGAAGTTGCTGATTTTCCTACTTCGGTATATCCATAGATATCAGCTTTAGCAGCTGATCCCCCTGGCTTTGTTGCATATTTTAGAGCTTGTAAAACATGTTCTATAATCTCTTGTTCTAACAATCTAGGAAAACCTTTTACCCTTTCCTGCGTTGTATTGTCAAAAAGAACTTCTTCTAAACCTTCTTTTTTTTTTCGAGTAATTTTACGTACTAAGGTAGGTTTTACATCTTTTCCTCCATTAGCCAAAATAGCATAGGCTCGTAACATTTGCAGACTATTCGCAGTGATATTATGACCAAAAGCTATGGAATAAGGTGTGGGAACGGACCAGTATGTTTTTCCATTTTTTGCCCTTTTCCCAGGCACAGGCAGAAATCCTGCACTCTCAGAAGGAAGTTCAATTCCTGTTTTTAGACCAAAACCGAAAATATCTTGTAAAGCATCTCTATACCACTTCTCTCCAAGCTCTGTAATCATCCTTTCCACTAAAATAGCCATATAAATATTTGAGGATTTTTGTAGTGCCATATACATATTCAAATAAGAATGAGAGCACACATCGCGAATAGGCTTTTTTTTACGCCCAGGAAAGGTCTTTCCCATAACTTTAATTTTTTCCTCTGGTGCAAACAAAGCAGGCTTGCCCTGCCTCTGTAATTCCAGATTAGCCCTAAGAGCCAGTGCTACTGTTAATGGCTTCATCGTTGAACCAGGTTCAAAAGGATCTGTAATAGCTTTTACTTTTGTATGTTCTATCAGATTTTCGTCATTAAAATACTTTTGACACTCTCGAGGATCAAACCAAGGATATTGTGCCAATGCCCAGATTTCTCCTGTATGAGGCTCCATTAAAACAGCCCACCCACTCTTTGCATTAGCAAGCGTTACAGCCTTATAAATTTCTTCTTCTGCTAAAGCTTGCAAATGATGGTTAATCGTTAAATGTATATCCGCTCCATTTTCTGGTTCTGCAATGACCTCTGCTGTTTCTAAAGAATGACGGGGGGAGCGTAAAATATAACGCTTTCCCTCTTTACCTTGTAAAATGGTATTAAAAAACAATTCCATACCACCGGTTGGTATAGTTTTCTGACTCTTTTGATCTTTTTCTTGTCTGACCGTATGCAAAACTTGACCCAACAATTTTCCAAAAGGATAAGAGCGATGATAGTCCTGAATAAAAAAGAGTGCATTTCGAGCAATTTTATGTGTCTTAGCAAAAGCAAACCACCACTCTTGAAGTGTATTTTTTTGTTTTTGACTCAGCCACATAGCAAGCTTTCGCGAACGGGTATTGAGCTTCAAGTGTTCCTGAATTTTTTCTGCTTCTACCTTATTTAAAAGACAAATGTCAGCAATTTTATCTGTAATTTCTTTTCGATAAGAACTAGGGATGGATTTAGGATCAACATATAAATGAAATTTTAAAATATCAATGACAAAAGTTTGAGGATTCTCTGGATGCCCTTTTTTTAAAGCGGTATTCGAATAAAATACACCTCTTTTACAAGGCTCTGTAATCAACAGTTGATGTTGAGTGCGAGCCATTTTCTCCCATTTCTCTCCTTCCATAATTTGTAGATGAAAAAACCGAAGAACAAGGATAGAAAATAAAAGAAAAACCCCTCCAAAAACCCATACTAGGCGCTTATAAGCCACTAAACCAGGCGAGGGATTGTTATCCAACATTATTGCTTAGCCCCAATCGCAAGATTCCATTTAAAAGTGGGCAGGTCTTTCTCTTTTTCTATGGGAGATTTTGGTAAGATGACCGTTTCAGAAACGGTCAAAACCTCTTGCAAAGTTGGGTATTTTAGATGACTAAACTCGCTACAACGCGCTAACTGCATAAGATGTTCAGGGCTCTCAAAAAGATCAATCTCATATTTTAAGCGATTATTTTGTTCCTTTAACTTATGGAGTTCAGAAGAGATTATAGGAATTTCTAACCGCAGACGAGTCACTGTATTTTGCGTATTTACATAGGAGCAAAGACAGCATCCAAAAACCCCTATACAGCAAGCTAATTGAATGAATACTCTCTTTAACATGATGATCTAATCCCTATATTTTCTCCGATACACGCATTTTTGCACTTCGAGCTCTAGGATTTGCACGCATCTCTTTTTGCGTAGGAACTACAGGTTTTTTTGTCATTAAACGCAGAATCGGTTCAGAAACACGAGATTTAGATCGGTCCGATGCTTGCTTAAAAATATGCTTTACGATACGATCTTCCAGGCTATGAAAGCTAATAACACCCATAATGCCGCCAGAAGAAAGATGTTGGATTGCTTTAGTAATTCCTTCAGTGATTTCTTCCAACTCATGATTCACACACATACGCAAAGCTTGAAAAATCAAGGTTGCAGGGTGCAGCTTACCCTTCAAAAGCGTCTTCAAAGAAGAGGAAATGGTATCGGCCAATTGCGTTGTGGTTTTAATGACTCTCTTGCGTCTTTCTTCTACAATTGCTCTAGCAGCTCTTTTCCAACGCGGCTCTTCGCCCAAGCGAAATAACTCACCTAATTGTTTTTCTGTCCAATGGTTCACAATTTCCATAGCAGTAAGAGAAGATGAAGGGTCCATTCTCATATCAAGAGGCCCCTCTTCTGAAAAACTAAAACCTTTACGTCCTTTGTCTAGTTGCATAGAAGACACTCCTAGGTCAAAAAAAAACCATCCACATGTTGAATGTTTCTTTCGTTTAAATACTGATCAAGGTTTGCAAAACTCCCTTGAATAAGCTCTATCTTGTCTTTCCAGGGCTCAAGCACTCTAGATGCAATCTCAAGAGCTTCTGGGTCTTTATCACAACCGATAAATCTCTGAATCTCTGGGTGCGCTTCTAAAATAGCTTTGGCATGCCCTCCTGCTCCCAGTGTTCCATCAAAAAAAATGGACAGCTGTGAATTTTGAAAAAAATGTACCATTTCCTCTACCAAAATTGAAATGTGTTCTGTATGCGATCGATTATGCGTCATCCATTTCCTCTTCTGGTTTTTCGAGTAAAGCAAATGCTTCTTCTGTTAATTTAGCCAAATTCATATCCACATCTTTACCGTGTAGTACAGCTTCAAGCTGTGTGTCGTACTCTTTTTTTGGCCAGATTTCAATTTTGTTAAGAACTCCTGCAATTACAATTTCAGAGGTAATTCCCACCGCTTTTCTCAGCGTTGATGGAACATGCACCCTTCCAATTTTATCGCATGTGGTTTGATATAGCGTGGAAAAAAACAATGTGAAAAATTTCTGATACTTTCCCAGATGCGATTTTTCCTGAAATTTAGCCACAATTCTTTGAATATCGCTTTGACGATAAATAGCTAAACATCCTCCTAATCCAAGACCTAAACTAAACTCCAATACACCATTTTCCACCAAACCAAAGCGCATCCCTTGAGGAAGTACAAATCTTCCTTTTTCATCAATTTTAGCCGCTGTTGACCCACTAAAAAAGAACTTGTGCATAAGGGTATTTGCCTACCATTCCCACATTTTCCCACAATCTATCACTAAAACATAAAGTTGGCAAGAATCTTAAGTAAATTTTAGTAAAAAACATTGTTCTAAAATGCTAATTGTTAATTATTAAAAATAAATTATTATTAAGGGGAAATTGGTGGAAAAGAGATTTTTTCTATCCTAAAACCATCGATCTATTGATAATTTAAACGCAACATGGCAAATCTCTTAAATAAGAGTATAAACAACTTTAGGTAAACAGTTATGCCACCACGTACAATTGACAATTTAGGAATTGAGGTCTCAACTCGATATGCAGAGGACTTAAGAGAGCTCGACCAGAAACTGCTGATTGAGGCTCGAGGCATTCAAGAACAGGCAGAAATAGAGATTACCCATCCCTTTTTTCTCACAGAGTTAGAGATTCTGCTCGAGCCTCAAAAGCAACAGACCTGGGCAACTTTTACTCCTCCAAAAGGATATTTTGAGCAAAAAAAACGATTTTTTATGTTTCAATTGATCCCTTCTTTAGGGTCAGAAGAAAAACATGAAACACAAACACAAAAAATCGTTTCCCTGAAAACCTTTTCCAGAAGAAAAAGAGATAATCAACAACAGGAAGAAGGACAAGGATCAGATCATTCCGATCCTGAAGAGGAATATCATGAGAAAGAAAAAAAAATACTCGTCTCGGTTTTACAAACCATTATGCATTTAGATAAAGAAATTCAAGAAATCAATGCTCGAAGAGGGCAATATCATAAAGGCTAACTTACCATGAAGCAAATCGATTGGATATCCATATTAGGATGGAGCGATGAAGAGCTCTCAGATTTACGTTTTGTCGGCTACTCTTATATTAAACAAGGCAAATACGATATTGCGATCACTTTTTTTGAAGCACTTATTACTTTATCTCCTTCTTCCATTTATGATCTTCAAACCCTTGGGGCTTTATATCTACAAAAAAACAATAACCTAATGGCCTTAAATTATATTGAAAAGGCGCTTAAACTCGAACCTCTTCATCAACCCACTTTACTGAATCGAGTAAAGGTTCTCTTTGCTTTGGGTTATAAAAAACAAGCATTAGCTCAAGCAAAAGAACTGGAAAGAAGTCAAAATCCTGAAATTATTAACCAAGCTACTGCGCTTGTCATAGCGTATAGCTAATGTGTCTAAGCAGTTTTGAAACCTTTTTTTACATAAAATAGTTTACCATATTTTTTTTCCTTTCCTGCCTTTTTGAGACTTAACTATTTACCTCTTCAGTCATGCAACCTTGAGCAGAAATCTATTGCCAGCTTTGTTTATCAATGTTAACTTGACGACATAAAAGATAGCCCAGAAGTATCTGTGGAAAGTTTGTTCATAAGTACAATTAATTAGGAATCTATGTTGACAAAAACACCGCAAGAAGCATGGTCGGAATTTTTAGAGACTGTTGAAAAACGATGTTCTACCACAGAATTTCAGAATTGGTTTGCTCCGATTCGTATACGAGAAGAGGTTACTGAAGAACTCTGTCTTGAGGTACCAAACATTTTTGTCCAAGAATATCTTATGAATAATTACAAAAAAGAACTCAGTTCTTTTTTATCGGTGAAAGCAACAGGTGAACTTAGCTTATCTTTTACTATTTCAGAAACAAAAAAAACAGAGCCACTGCCGCAAGCCTCTTTGCATCAACTAGCTGCTCCCTCTTCTCAACACGCCTTAGAGGTAAAACTCAACCCTAATTATACATTTCAGCATTTCATTGAAGGCCCTTCAAATCAGTTTGTAAAATCTGCTGCTGTAGGAATTGCCACTCGTCCTGGTAAATCTTATACTCTTATGTTTATTCATGGAGGAGTGGGTTTAGGTAAAACCCATATTTTGCATTCGATCGGTCATCAAGTAAGAGAACGGCACAAAAAGTTACGCGTTTATTGTATTACCACAGAGGCTTTTATTAATGACTTAGTTGATAACTTGCGCAATAAGTCTTTAGATCGTATGAAGCGATTCTATCGCTCTTTAGATGTTCTGCTCGTGGATGATATTCAGTTTTTGCAAAACCGCCCTAATTTCGAAGAAGAGTTTTGTAATACTTTCGAGAGCTTGATTAATCAAGGAAAACAAATCGTAATTACTAGTGACAAGCCCCCAGGACAACTCAAACTCTCTGAAAGATTGATTGCAAGAATGGAATGGGGCCTTGTAGCCAATGTAGGAATTCCCGATTTAGAAACAAGAGTAGCCATCCTACAACATAAAGCAGAACAAAAAGGATTTCGTCTCCCTCAATCGATTGCCTTTTTTATTGCAGAGCATATTTATAATAACGTACGCCAACTCGAAGGCGCTATCAACCGCTTAAATGCTTATTGTCGCTTGATGAAACTTGATGTCACACAAGAAGTCGTAGAAAGCACCTTGGGGGAGTTATTTCAAGCCTCTTCTCATAAAAAAATCTCTGTAGACAACATTTTGAAAAGCGTAGCTACCATTTTTGGTGTACGCATTAGCGATTTAAAAAGCTCTGTTCGTTCAAAAGATGTTTCCTTTCCCAGGCAAGTTGCTATGTATCTTGCTAAAGAACTCATTAACGATTCTCTCATGCGCCTTGCCTCTGCTTTTGGAGGTAAAACCCATTCTACTCTTTTACATGCCTGGAAAAAAATTGCAGGTCTTGTGAAACAAGATGAAAGACTGCGTCGTCAAATCGATATGGCTAGACGCAATCTAGAAGCTTGAAGGGCCAAGCAATGTGAATCCTATTAAGGTTTTGGGGGTTTTTTTCTGTATTACTTGTATACTTTTATCATAGCCTTGATCCTGTTGAAAACCTATTAACAGAACACGACTATTTCGTAATTTCTTTAAAAAAAACCGCCTATGTGGCACCTGTAAAATTTTACTCATTTCTTTTGCTAGTAGAATAGCTAGTTTCTTCTGTGCGCTATAAACAGGTACAATATAATCAGGCAGAGGGTAGTCCCATCTTAGATATTGATAAGCCATAAGTGCTGCTATAGCTGGAGTTCTATAGTGTTGTCCCTTGAGAATCTTTTCTAGTAAAACATAAAGGGGCCCTTCTTGCTCACTGACATATGCTTGTTTCATGGATTGATGTGTACAAGATGAGCAATACGGCTCAAGGCAAGCAGAAAAGCAACAAGAGCATCTCTCTTCTTTCTCTAAAATATCGATCAAATCAAAACACTCTTTACAAAAGATGTGCCTTTGAGAATGACAGGGTTTATGACAATAGACACAAATAGAAGGATAACAGATCTGTTGAAAAACACTTTTTACATTATTTAAAAGAACGCTCATTACAACAGCTCTTAAAGAAAGGCATCCTAACTAGAACAATGTCCAGTTAGGATGCCTATTTTAATTAATCATGGATTATTACAATAATTTGTTTTATTTCTAAGGTATTTTCATCCTCATCTAAAGCTTCCACTGTATAAAAGTATACTCTCCTGAGGCAAGCTGAATAATATCGGTGAACTCGGTTTTCTCTTTAGACACTTGTCTTAAAAGAGAATCATTGCGAGAGATTTTATAGAACTCAATAAGCGACCCATTTTGTCCTAAGAATCTCCAACTTAAATCAACTACATTCATACCCATTATTTTTGCGCTCAGCGCACTAGCTCTCAAATAAGGGTCTGCAACTAGAATTTCCTTAATTAAGATATGTGGTTAACGCATTTGCATCTGGCTGATCTATAAATGTTAGTAAATCAGATGCATTCGTTTTTTGTGCGATTGTGTTGCGATTTTTACACAATGTATAATCTATTAAGGATGAAAATGGAATGTAATTTTCCTTAGAGCTCTTTCAAAACTAGGAAATAAAAAAACCCTTAAAAGTACGTAAGGGCATGATGAAATTGGAAAAAGCAAAAGATGTAGACAACGAGAAATTCCGAAGATGCACCGGAGTAAAACGAAGTACATTTGACCAAATGGTATCGATTTTGGAGATAAGCCAAAAAGAGAAAAAAGCCCGAGGAGGCCGTGTCCATAAATGAAAAATAGAAGACATGTTACTGATGACCTTAGAGTATCTAAGAGAGTATAGAACCTATTTTCACCTAAGCCAGAGCGATAATATCAGTG
>PSRO01000044.1 GCA_003176115.1 Chlamydiota bacterium
CAAGCCTTGCAGAAGCTATTGATCCATCTCTTTTACAAGTGTGTACTTAATGGAAATTTTAAATTCAAAGCACTGTATATAATGAAATCATAGAAGACAGCTCTCACAGCTATACTTAGAAAATCAGATTTACAAAGCTTCCTTTTCAACTGTGTAACTTCTTAAATAAATCAAACTTTTTATTAGTAATAAATTTTTAATTTTTTATAAACTATTACTTTTAATCTCTTTTTAAGGAGAGGCGTATGAAAAAACAACTTTGGATTTTTTTATCTTAATACTCATGACTGCTTCAGTTTTTGGAAGCTCTCTTGAAAAAATTTATTTAGATGTAGATCAGGTATTATTCGATGCATCAGGAATCTATATAGAAGTCGATAACTGTTATCACAAGGTCGATGCGATTGCACTTGATAAAGAAGAAAATAGATACTACGCTCTAAAAAAAACTAAAGAAGCTGAATGGCGGTGTCCTGAGTATAGAAACTATAACTATCCCGAGGTTAATAACTGTCGGGTCTGTGGCTGGCCTTGGGGTTCACCATAATCAGAAGTTAAGCCCCTATAAAGCAAAAACGTATGCTAAGCTCTCTCCCGTTGACCTAAGGAGTAGAGCTCTTTTAGAATTCATTAACATAGAGAAAAGATGATGAATTTATTTTTGCTTTTATTGATTTGCTTTACTCCTTTAACTTCGCAAGAAATAGATAATAAACCCTCCATCAATCATCGCCTCCAGTTAATTCCTCCTGAAGAAAGAAAAGCCTTAGAAGGATTTTTTCGACGGCTTTTCTATCACGCAGATTTTTCCTATACTTTATTTGGCCTTAAACCAATGGGAAGCATTGATTATAGCCTAAGCCATCTTCGTTTCCCTGTATTTTATAAAAACCCTGAACAGCATCTCTATTTGATGGCTTTAGATGAAAAAGACTGGAACGTTTGGGAGAGATGTCAACATCTTTTCCCTATGGAAAAATACAGCTTTGTTAAAGTAGAGAAGGATCATTCCTTTGGTTTTTTTCTAGTAAATAAAGAAAAGTCCTACGCCGTCATTGAAAAAAATCTGCAACTTTTCCAAAATCTCACAGGAAAAAAAATTTGTCCTCGCACACTCTTGCATATGCTCTGCCAAGGACAGCTTGCCTATTCTTTTTCTAGCGCTCCTTATTCGACCTTATATCACAAAGCTCTTGGACTTTTATATGGATATGGAGAGGAAAATGTACAAGTTTTTATAAAAAGGAATCAATTACTACAAACCTTAAGTAATCTTCCTCTTGATGTAAAAAACCTTCCATCAGAAATAGCACGTTATTTGGGAAGGACAGAAACTTCCAAAAGGCCTGCAAAGTCTCCACCTAAAATAGAAGTTGCTTCTTTAGTATCTGAACTTAAAAAGTTACTCGATGAAAACCATTTTGTTAAAGGAACAAAAAAAGATAATCCTTTTCTTCCTATTAAAAGATCTTGTTTTTTTGGAAGCGAAGAATATGCTCAGACACAATCCCTTATGGAAAGTCGAGATGAGATAACTAGTTTAATAGTAAAAATCTATGAATCAGAAATCTTCTTAGAAACCATTTTAGGGATGTTAACTGCACCATGACTTGGACAAAATACCTCTTCTTCCTATTGATGATTACTTGTTCTTCTTTCTGCTATACAAAAAATAGTAAAAAACCACCTCTTAAACAACAGAAGTCTCAAGTATCAGAAGATCTTGCACATGTTATTTGGAATATTATGGCTACCTATGAGGGAGAGTACAATTTCCAAGAACTTAACTTAATCTTAAGAAAATTCATGCAGGAAGGATACAAGCAAAACCTTTAAAAGATTGTTACGCCTCTCTAATCACATCTCTAAACAACAAGATAAAAGAAAAGGAAATTCTTAATCTCCAAGCTGCTGCATCTTATTTGTGTAAGATATCAAATAGGGAAGATATCCATGAGATAGTTAAAGGCAAGCTCTACTATAAAACAGTAACCACAGGAGCAGGAGAAGAGCTCAAAAATACAAATAACACTCCTTTGATTTCTTTTAGAGAAAGAGATTTACATGGAGAAACTTTATCTGAAAATATTTTAGGAATACGCATCTCACTCTCCGAAATGATTCCCGGACTTCGCAAAGCCCTACAGGGAATGAGAGTAGGAGAAAAAAGAGAAGTATTTATCCATCCAGATCTTGCTTATAGAGAATTCCCTGATTATTATTGAGGTCTCTTGTTTCTCTTTAAGCCAAAGAAGCCTGTTTTTTAGCAGCTTCTTCTTTTCGAGTTCTATAGAGAATGAATAAATTACTTCCAACAATAACCATAGCTCCGATTAATGTGTAGGTGTCTGGTGTTTTGTTCCACCAGGTAAAATCAAGAGCCACTACCCAGAAGAAGGTAGAGTAATCAATAGGTGCAAGAACCGAGGCTTGTGCAAAACGAAGTGATTGTGCAATGGCGTATTGAGCACCCGCTGTCAGTATACCTACAATCGCAAAAAGACCCCAATGAATCCAAGGCATCGATTTCCAAACAAGAGTAAATTGAAGAGATAGCCAATTGGGAGAAGCTGAAGAAATAAAGGCTAAAATCAGCATAGCCACAATCATTACAAGGTTTGGATAGATCGCAATAGCAAGACTATGCTCTGTCGATGCTAAACGACGCATAAGGATCTTGTTCAAAGCTCCCAGGAAAGTTGCAAAAAGAACCAGAAAGGCTGCTGATTCCATTACACTCGATCCAGGACGCATAGCAATGACAACTCCAATAAGGCCGATTCCCACAGCAATCCATCTTTCACGGGTGACTTTTTCTTTAAGCATCAATGAACCTAAGACAATCATAAAGAAGGGTGAGGTATAGCTAAATGTATAGATTGTCGTTAAAGAAGCGAGAGAAAAGGCAAACATAAAACAAAAAGTATATATCAAATTAACCGTTAACCGAGTGAGATGGCTAGCTGGGTGTTTTGAAGAGAGGATTTTACGCGGCCCCCCTTGGAAATAGGTTGCGATAAAAAGAGGAACTAAACGAGTCAATGCACGTAGCAGAGTGACTTGACAGACACTATATGTACCCATAAGGTGTTTGATGAAAGCATCAGATAGCGGATAAAGTGCTAATCCAAGGATCATTAAACCAACTCCTAATACAGCCTTATTTTGTAGCTTCCTATCTGCATTAGCCTCATATGCCATAAATACTCCTTCTCATTCCAAAAAATCATCAACGCTAAAGGGATTTTTTTCTCCATTATTCTTTAAATAATCGATATTTGTATATGTTTTTTATTTTTTTACACATACAACAGCTTGGCATACATACATTACAACAAGAACGAGTAGGATGACGAACAAGCATCTGATTGGGCAATGTTTCTTCTTGTTCTATAATAGTAAGAATTGCTTGAATCCAATCAGGATGATGGTTGAGGGCGGGGCAGCGAATAGCAGCTAATCCCTGCTTGCGAATGACTGGTAAATACAGTTTTTCGATTTCAAAAAGAGTTTCTATATGATCTGAAGTAAAGCTTAAAGGAACAACTACCACTGTTTTTCTACCTTGTGTCCAATTGTTAATCTCTTCACATACATCACTTGTGTAAGGACGAAGCCATTCTTGTTTATCAAATTGAGATTGATAGGATAAATGACAAACCGCTTGAGGAAAACGTTTTTTCAGCGCGTAAAAACTTAAAAAGCATTCTTTTTCATAAGGGTCCCCTGTACAAACAAATTTTCTAGGAATCGCATGGGCGGAAAAAAGCAAACATACCTCTTCTTCTTCAAGATTGTGTTGGCTTAAACAAAGGCGGATCTGTTGCTCAAATGCGCTAAGATATAAAGGATGGGTTGCATAAGATTTAATCCAAGAGAGCTGATTCAGACTCTGTCCGCATAAATTATGAGAAAAAAATTTAGCTACGCTTCCTGTTGTAACATAACTAAATTGGGGAAACATGGGGAAAACCCGTATCTGATGATCTTCTGGTATTTGCTTAACAGCAGATAAAAAAGAAGCGTGTGTTTTGGGCAAATAACGATGAAAAGTAAGAACAGGTGCTTTCATGTATTGCTGCAAAGTTGCAGCCATTTTTTCGGTATCTTCATAGATTGGCGATCTGTCACCGATTTTTGCATATTCAGGAATAACTTTTAACGCACGCTTTTTTGCAATTCGGGTAAATAACAAACGATGAATAAAAGAAGGGAAAGGAGTGCGAATCACTTCCTGATCGGTAAGTAGCTCTTTTAAAAACCCTTCGACTTCTTTTAAATCTCTAGGGCCACCAAAGTTGATAATGAGGTAAGTAGTATTTGACATGATTACTCTTACACTTTTAGGGGATTATTTTTAAAATCACTCTCCCTTTCGCGCCCCATGATAGAATCCGATTGATGAATTTGTCAAGACGAGGAAATGAATTGCTTAGAAAAAGAATCTAAAACCTCCAACGCATACCTAAATTCATTTCATTAACTCTTGTTCCTTTTCCAAAATTACCCTCATAACCAATAGAAAACTGGAAGTCTCCTTGACAAGAGATAAGCAGTTGCGCGCCGATAAGCAATTGATCGATTGCTTTGTGAAAACTCTTTACGGTAAAATCAGGGGCACAAAATGTACCTTCACGAAAGCTAGCTGTGTAATGACTACCTGTTAAAGGGGTTGTTCTTAGCCAACCTACATTTACACTGGGGACTACACATACGTTGGAAATAGCCCACTCTTTGACGAATTTCGCATTGACAAGAGAACGCAAAAAGGAAGAGTATTTTCTCTCTACAGATAAATCGATAGAACCCGCTCCTTTTTCGTGGAAGTCTTGTTGAAAAACGTTTAATTGATCTAGCATAATTTCAGGCTGAAAGAAAAAATTATCTACATTGAAAAGTTCTAATCTAATTCCTGCTAAAAGAATCTCTGAAAGATTCCAAGTAGTAAGATCACTATCCGCTTCTCTAGAAAAACCAGGGAAGACAATTTTGCGATCTACATCATAGAAATTACCTGCTCCTAAAACAAGGAAATCTAAATAGAAATATTCAGAATCAAATTTCAAGTAAGGACCTAAATATGCAGAGTTGGCACGAGCTTTTCCTACTTGATGTTTCCAATGAAGTTGTTCATGGGAATAGCCAACACCTAAACCTATACTCCAATGATCGCTAAATAGGTGATCCACTCCACCAACGACTCCATAAGTATGAGCAGTAAAGCCAGGGGCTTCTTGGCGTCCTTCTTGTGAATAGACAAATCCTAAGGGATTAATCCAAATACTTGTAGGTTCATTCATATCTATATAACAATAGGACCTCTGACCTATTCCTGAGACAAAAAAAGCATTGGCAATATTGAAGTTATTCTCTAGTTCCATCAAAGGTAGTGCTCCAAATGGAGAAGGGGTCAATGTATTCAACGCTTGTGAGTATTCGTTTATAGGCAATGAAAGTAGAGCATCTGCTAGAGCATCGAGATCTGCATCTGCAAAGTCGAAAGAAGCGCAAAATAAATAATCCGCTATAGCTCGTGCATTACCATTTAAGCTGGAATTAGGTATGGGTAATAGCAAGGAAGAAGTTGTCAAGAAAAGTTGAACTTGGGTAGGAAAATAATTAATAGTATAATTGAGAGGTAAATTGCTAAAAGAACTGCTAAACTGACCTGTTGTTGTAGCTGCGGTTAGAAAAGTATAGGTTGTTCCCTCTAAATAGACGCCAGGTTCAGGAATGACGTGAAGAATCCCATTCAATGTAGCGGTTCCTGTTACTTGGAGCAAATCAGTAGCCCCACTAGGAGCTATCTCAATCTCTAACGTGCCAGATGGACCTTGTACGTAATTCCCATTGACGGTGAGAGTTCCAATCGAACCCCCTGGTGCAACAATACCATTGTTAATCAAGTTACCTATGGTTCCTGTTCCACCAAGTATTCCACTCGAGGAGACAGTACATGTACCACCTAGACTTCCATTAATAAAAAAGGTTCCTGCATTAATGGTACTTGTACCCGCAAAACCAGAAGAATCATTGAGAAAGCTTAGAATTCCTGCTCCTTGTTTACTTAAGTTGCCAGATCCTGAGAAGACACTATTATACGTTCCAGTCGTTGTTTGGTCGAATACAACAGTAGCATTATCTAGAATGTTTCCTTGTAAACTGGTTGTATTTCCTTGTAAAATGCCAGAGCTAACGGTTGTCCCTCCAGTATAGTTGTTAGCTCCTGTTAGAATGAGTGTACCAGACCCTTGTTTGGTAAAAGCGCCTGTCCCAGTGATTATTCCTGCATAACTTGTACTGTTTGAAGTTCCTTCTACTAGAGTTTTTGCTCCTAAGACAACGGTGCCTCCGGTACCGCTTAAATTTCCAATGGTTTGTGAGGAAGCGGTAATGGCGCTAATGTCAAAGTTTCCGGCATTGATGGTAATAGCTCCTGTAGACGCAAGGGTTCCTGATCCGGAAAAGGCAACTGTCCCGGCATTGATGGTTGTTCCTCCGGTATAGGTATTGATTCCGGTTAAGGTTAGGGTTCCGGTGTTTTGTTTGGTTACCGTTCCCGATCCTGAAATGACTCCTGTATATGTTCCTGTGCTTGCTTGATCGAATACGAGGGAAGCGTTATCTAGAATATTTCCTTGTAAACTGGTTGCGTTTCCTTGTAATACGCCTGCACTAACCGTTGTTCCTCCAGTGTAGGTATTAGCTCCGGTTAAGATGAGAGTTCCAGCTCCTTGTTTAGTAAAGGATCCTGTTCCAGTGATTACTCCTGCATAACTTGTGTTATTAGAAGTGCCTTCAATCAGCGCATTTGGCCCTAAATTTACAATTCCCCCACTACCGTTTAAGTCACCAATCGTCAAAAAAGGAGCAAGAAGACCGCTAATATCAAATTCTCCTGCATTAACCGTAATAGCCCCTGCGGGGGCAAGCGTCCCTGATCCAGAAACCGCTAATGTTCCTGCATTAACTACAGTCCCTCCAGTATAGGTATTGGATCCTGTCAGAGAGACTACTCCGCTATTTTGTTTAATAACATTTCCCGATCCTGAGATGTTTCCACCATACGTTCCAGAACCTGTTTGATTAAACACTACTCGAGCGTTATCAACGATATTTCCTTGCAGGCTTGTTGTGTCTCCTTGCAAAATTCCAGCGTTAACAGTTGTTCCTCCTGAATACGTCTTAGCTCCTGTTAAGATCAATGTTCCAGTATTTGCTTTTGTGAAGGCGCCAGAACCCGAAATGGGCCCTGAAAGAGTTAAGGTAAAACTAGGATCAACACTAATTGTTCCAGGACCTGTAAGAGAAATTGTTCGAGAGGAAGAAAAAGAGCTCGTCGCTTCTAGAGTGCCTCCATTGAAAATTACGCTACTAGATGGATTACCGAGCACATCGCTTGCAATAGATAAAATGCCTCCATTGATTTGTGTGTTTCCTCTGTAGTTGTTGCTTCCATTTAATGCAACCTCTCCTGAATTTTGTTTAAGAATGCCTGCATCTAAATTCCCTACTGATGCGCTTTGATCCGATTGAATGTTAAAAACCATAGATGAATTATCAGTTCCATTAAAAATGAGTTGCGCTCCTTTAAAAAGGAAAACGTCTTGAGCATACCCTTGTCCATTGGAACCAGGTATAGTGCCTCCCGTTCCAGCTGCTCCTCCTTGAACGGTATTTCCCAAGAAAAAAATATTATCTTGCAACGTAAGAGAAGCTGTATCACCTACAAAAATAGCTCCTCCTATTCCCGCTCCTCCTCCTCCAACCCCTGAGGGGCCAATATGCCCCCCTCCACCTGTACCACCAAAACTACCACCCTGTCCTGGATTAGAACCCTCAGTGTTAGCAAGACCTCCCCCTCCTCCTGCTCCAAAACCTCCTCCTCCTCCACAAGCATTTCCTGCACTCCCTGATCCAGAAGATCCACCACCACCACCACCACCACCACCAAAACCTCCGCCACCTCCAGCTGCAGAAGCTCCTCCACCGCTACTACTCATAGTAGCTCCAGCCCCGCCACTTCCAAAACCACCACCACCACCAGCGGAATTTATTCCTGCGGCAGAGCCGTTGCCGCCCCCATTACCACCGCCTCCACCAGCATTGCTACCACCTGTTGAGTCCCCCCCTCCTCCTCCTCCTGCGCAATATCCTCCATTACCTCCGTTGGTAGCAACTGCTGCAGCCCCAGCGTTATTTCCTCCTCCTATGCCTCCTGCACCTCCTCCAGATCCTCCAGATCCTCCCCCATAACCAGCCCCACTATTAGTTCCTGCTCCTCCTGTAACGCCTGTTCCTGGATTATCCCCTCCTCCATTACCTGTTGTATTTGCATTCTTAGCAGCTGAGGAGAAACTAGAACCTCCTCCTCCTCCTCCATTTTTTGGCAACCCTCCTGAAATAATTAGACTTCCACCAGAACCTCCTTGGGCTTTATTGTTGGCAAGAACTACCTCTTGGAGAACCACAGATTGGTTTCTATCGATATAGATAGCTCCTCCAGCTCCCAACCCACCACCACCGCCACCAGCATCGGTATCTGCGTTGTAACCATTTCCTCCAATAGCACCGCCATTTTGTAAAGTGCAATTTTGAACTGTTAAAGGAGCAGTTGCAGCAAACAAGCGGAATTGATTCGTATTTCCATCAATTATCTGGGGAATATTTCCAGGTGTGGTAATCGTAACCTCTTTTTGAATAACAGGTAAATCACTGGCTAATTGAATCTCAGGTAATCCTGCAACAATGGTAATTGTATTCGAAAGATCTACCGAACTATTAAGATCTATAATGGCTTGTCGAAGAGTATTCACTCCACTATCTGCATTACTTGAAACAGTAAAAGAAGCTGCGCATAAAGATGATGAAACTATTATAAAATGAAAAGCAAGAAATGAAATTTTTTCCATGAATTCCTAAAAATTAAATTACCTATTATATAATTTAAAAAGAAAAATTTAAGCAATATCTTTGGAAGGAGTAAACCAAAATTTCTTGCTTAACTTTGGATTTTACCCATGTATTTAATTATACTTTCCATTAAAGTCTCGATGAAGAATTTCACTAAATCTCATTGATAAATATGTCTTTTTTATCTTAATTTGTGTTACAGATCATCTTATGTTAAAGAAAATTTCCACCTTACTATTGCTCGCCCTTCTTTATTGTTGTGGAAGCAAAAACCATCCACAAAAAGTGGCCCTTGACCCTAGTTGGTATCCTTTGGACTTGGAGGATAGAAATGCACAATTAGTGGGATTTTCTACAGAAATTCTGCAGAAGGTTTCAAAAAAAATCCCTCTTGCTAAAGTGACAACGGATGCGCATTACTTGTTAGAAGACTTACTTCAAGGGAAATACGAAGCTGTGCTCTCTTCTTTTCCTCCCTATAATTTTAATAAAGATCGTTTTGATTTTTCAGAAAGCTATCTAATGCTAGGACCTGTAATTGTAGTAAATAAATCATCCGATATCTCTTCTATAAAACAGCTAAAAGGCAAAGCTGTTGGTGTTCTCTCGGATGCTGCTTCTTTGTTAATTGAATCGGTTCCAGATGTGCTAATCCATCTATATTCATCTAAAGCACAAGCCCTTGAAGATGTAAATTTAAAGGTGCTCGATGCTGCTTTAATCGATATTTTAAGCGCCTATGCATACTGCGAAGATCTCTATCAAGGTAAGCTAAAGGTGGGATCTTTGCCTTTAACCAATGAGGGGCTAAGACTGATTACAGCACATAGTAAAAATGGTTCTTTAATTAAAGCCTTTAATAAAGAGCTCCATCAATTAAAACAATCTGGAGAATATCAGAAAATGCTTAATAAATGGAATCTTCCACAAAAAGAGAGATTAAAATAAGAGAGGTTTAACCCTCTCTTATTTTAAGAAGAATTTTTCACAGAACCATTTGTATTAGGGAAAATACGACATTTATCATGCTCACTATACTCAATCCTTATTTTTTCTAATTCTTTAGGATCAACTGGACAAGGCTGAATATCCCAAACCAGTTTTGCATAATTCTTAATCGATTCGTCAGAAGAAAAATTTCCCATGGCTGCTATGTTCTGCAAAGCATATTCTGCCCACTCCTGTGGCTTTAAAAATAGCTCTTCTACCGATTTTTGCGTTCTATAATAATCCAATAAATCGCCTAAAACAAAGTAATAATCCGGTATATAACCTTCCTGGCTATGTAACAGGCTTTGATACAAATTGCTAAGAGCTTGATGTTCTTCTTCTGTTTGCGTAAAACTTTGATCGCGTAAAGAATCAAGCGCTTTTCGAATAGAATCGTTTTGCATATAGATATCCCAAGGATTATAGTTACCCGTATGGCGAATTAAATCATTCTCTAATGCGGTTTTACCAAAACGAAAGGGCCAAAAGCGATCTGTTACCTGTTGATGCATCTCAATATTGGCTCCGTCTTCTGTTCCAATTGTTAATGCTCCATTCATTGCTAATTTCATATTGCCAGTGCCGGATGCTTCTGTTCCTGCTGTGGAGATTTGCTCTGATAAATCTGCTGCAGGAATAATTGTTTCTGCTTTTGATACATTGTAATTCTCTATAAAAACCAATTTCAACTTCTGGTTTGTTTTAGGGTCCTGATTGATTCGTCTAGAAATACAGTAACTTAATCGAATGATTTGTTTAGCTACTTCATACCCAGGAGCTGCTTTACCAGCAATGAATACCATTCTTTTTACAAGGCGCGCTTCTGGATTCTCTTGAAGTTCATGATAGAGCATAATTACATGAATCAGATTCATCAATTGCCTTTTATATTCGTGAATCCGTTTGATCTGCACATCAAAGAGAGCACTCTCATCTAAGAAAGAGTAATGGCCAACAGGTTTTCCTGTACTATCGCGTATAGGATTTGTATGTTGCAAGCATTCAAGCAATGTTTGTTTATTCTTTTTCTTAATTTCTAAAAATTCCTTTTGGGAATCAAAATCATTAGCAAACTTTGCAAGACCTCGTATTTCTTGAAATTGTGTGATCCACTGTTTACCAATTCTCTTTGTAATAAATGCAGCAAGAAGTGGATTGCAATCTAAAAGCCATCTTCTTGGAGTCACTCCATTGGTTACATTGACAAACTTTTCTGGATACATTTCATAAAAATCTTTAAAGATCTCTTTTTTTAAGATCTCCGTATGTAAAGCAGCTACTCCATTTACTCGATGTGACCCATAAATAGCTAAATTAGCCATTTTGACCTGTCCCTCTTCGATAATCGACATAGATCGTACTCTATCTTCATCTCCTGGAGATTTTTGACGAATCTGATTACAAAATTCTAGATTTATTCTTTCGATGATCGCATATTGACGCGGTAATAGATATTGTAAACTACTTTGATTCCACTCTTCTAAAGACTCTCGTAGGATGGTGTGATTGGTAAAGTTGCAACAAGTTTTCACAATATCTAAAGCTTCTTCCCATCCAAAATCGTGCTCTGTTATGAGTAGCCTTTGCAATTCTGCAATGGTAAGCGCGGGGTGAGTATCATTGATGTGAATACGCACTTTATCCGCAAATTCATTCATATTCGAGAAAATAAAAAGATGTCTTCTAATGACATCTTGTAATGAAGCAGATACAAGAAGAAATTCTTGTTTTAAACGAATTCTTTTGCCTGTTTCATTGTGGTCATTAGGATATAGTACATCGGTAAGACTGGTATTTTCTGCAGCTGCACCTAGCATTCCTGCATTATAACGCTGCAATTGAAAGTTCCGAGGAGACTCTTTTGTGGTCCATAAGCGCAGTGTATTTACTGTAAAATCTGGGGTTTCTTTGTATCCAATAATGGGAATATCATAAGATAGAGCTCTTACTTCTTCATAGTCTGTTAATTCATAAACATCTACCCCTTTTTTATTTTTACCCGGCACCGTTTTTCCGGCATAAAAAACAGAGGCTGCATGCATATCCCGACGATATTCCCAAGGGTTTTCATGCAATAGCCATGCCTCTGGTCTCTCTATCTGAACTCCATTACACACTGCTTGATCAAAAATGCCATATTGATAACGAAGCCCAAATCCAATAGCTGGAATTTGCTGAGTAGCAAGCGAATCCATGAAACAAGCAGCTAATCTTCCCAATCCTCCATTGCCAAGCCCTGGCTCTGGCTCAAAATATAACTCTTCTTGATAAGAGCGATTTAACTGTTTAAATACATAATTAATTAAATCAGTTGCATGGATATTTATAATGTTATTTTGACAAAACCGCCCAGGCATATATTCCATACATAGATAAAAAAGCATCCGTGCTTTTTTTTCCCTGTATGTATGTACACAAGCAGTCCAATTAATCATGATTTCCTCGCGTAATGTTAAAGCAAATGCACGATAAAACTCTTCTGGACTAGCCTCATTAATCGTTACCCCCATTGTAGTAATCAAATAATGTCTAATTTTTTGTATTAAATTATCTGCTTGAATTTGCGTTTTTAAATCCATCTGTTTCCTTTGCTATTGAAATCCTTTCGGACATTGTGTAATTACTTATTATCTAACATAAGCAAGAGTTAATGTGCAAAAATTTGACCTTATTGTCATTGGTTCAGGCCCAGCAGGGGAAAAAGCAGCTGTCAAAGCAGCTTATTTTGGTTATAAAGTAGCGATCATTGAAAAGAAAGAGCTATTTGGAGGAGCTGGAACAGTAACGGGAACCCTCCCTTCTAAAACCCTTAGAGAAACCGCTTTGTATTTTTCTGATAAACTAGAAAAAGGTCTTTATGGAATTGATCGCACTTTTTCTCATGAAGCCTCTATGGCAGATTTTATGTATCGTAAGAATCTAGTAAAAGATTCCTCTTCCAAAGAAGTCTTTGATAATTTATCACGTCATCATGTTAGCATCTTTTATGGAGTAGCTAGTTTTGAGGATGCAAATACCATTCATGTGCAAGGTAAAGACCACATCTCCATCTTTGGAAAGTACATCATCATCGCTACAGGATCCTACCCTTATCATCCAGAAAACATCCCCTTTGATAGCAAACGTGTTCACGATTCTGATACCATTCTACAACTGACAAGACACCCTTCCTCCTTATGCATTGTAGGAGCTGGAGTCATCGGTTGTGAATATGCGACTATTTTTGCAACAATTGGAACCCATGTCTATTTGATTAACGATAAAGAAAAAATCCTTCCTCATCTTGATGAAGAGATCTCAAATACACTTGTAAAAGAAATGCAAAGCTCTGGTATTGACATCCTTTTTAATACCTCGATTGAATCCATGCATGTCCCTCCTTCTGACCAGACCCCTATAGAGGTTCATCTAAAGAACAACAAAAGTGTAAAAGTTGACATGTTCTTGTTTGCAGCTGGACGTAGTGGAAATATAAAACAGCTTAAATTAGAGCAAGTGGGAGTTAAAACAGGAAAGAGAGAATTGATTATAGTAGATCACCAATATCGTACGAACATATCCAATATCTTTGCAGTCGGAGATGTCACTGGCTTTCCCGCTCTTGCTAGCACTAGCATGGAACAGGGTAGAATTGCAGTGGCTCATATTTTTCAAACACAAGATCTAGAACATCTCCCTACCTATTTTCCTTATGGGATTTATACCATTCCAGAAGTATCTACTATTGGGCTAACTACAGAAGAAGCAGAAGA
>PSRO01000046.1 GCA_003176115.1 Chlamydiota bacterium
TCTATAGCAAGAAGCTCTTTGGTCATGCTTTTTCCTCTGGAGTTACAGAGAAATTATACTTGATTATTTACTTTCTTCCAATGCTTCTCTGCGTAACATGAGTAATGTAAAGAAATAAACCAGTTTTTTGTCAAATTTTATTAAATTCATTAGTTTTTTCATATTAAAAAATGAAAATAATATGTTATAACATTATTATGGTTATTAATTTTAATAGAACTAAATCTGTTTTAGTCGTAGGGGTAAATCAAAGCGGTTATCAAGCTCTAAGAGCTTGTAAGGCAACAGCTAAGGTGTCTGGCTTGTGTTTAAAAAAAGCAGTAAAAGCCCCTTTTTTATTAAAGAATTTCTTTATAAAAAAAACGATTGTAAGCGATTCTTTATCTCTAGCACAACCAGAAGTTAGGGTAGAGCCTCTTAAAGTGCCTAATCCTCTGATGGAGGATATCTCTCAAGGTCTTAAACAAACAGTCGTTCTTTATAAAGAACTTAACAGTAAATCTGGTGATTTAGCAGAAAGAACAATAGATCAAGCAGGCCGTTTTTTGGAAAAGACGATCAATCGAAAACCCTCTGTAGAGAGCCTCCCTTCTTTAGATCAAATAGATTTTGGAAAATGCATAGATTTTTCGTTGCGCATGACGCAAAAATTCTTTCCTCAAGAATTCTTAAATCTTTCTAATAGAAATAAAAGTGAGATAGAGATCATAGAAAAACTCAAATCTCTGTTGGCTTGTTTGCAACATTTTGAAATTCCTTGTTTTAAGCTATCTAAAAATTGTACTCTATCAGATGTAAATAGTATGACAAAGCAGTTAAAACTTATCGATAAAGGTATACAGGCGTTTATCAAAGAAGAAATAGATTTGTCAGGAGATGAGTGTTGTATGTTAGTAAATGCGCTTGGAAGCATAAGCGAACTACAAAATCTTTTAGGGGAATATCAAAAAGATGTACATAAACCTATAGATGAGGAAGATAGAATCTTTGCTAAAAATACAATCGAAAACAATCCTTTAGTTACTAAAGTAGTTTCTCCTACAATTATAGCATTGGGATCGATTGCCACTCCATTGATAACCATTGATGGTGTGCCTTATGTAATGAGTGTATTGAAAAATGTGACAAGCCTTTTCCAAGAAAACGTGCCTTTAATACCTGTTTTGCAAAATGCAACAATAGCAACAGCTTCTTATGCTTTAGCGATGAACTGTGCTGAAGAAAAGCAAGAAGAATATTCTTTGCATATGCTTATGATAAACAGCTTACTTAGCCAATTTGCTATGGGTACTTTTGCTTATATAGGAGCTCGTATGTGTGGAAGCAAAATAAAAGTAAAAGAATTTGTGGAGCAAAGAATTTCTAGCGTATTAGCGTATAAAACATGTAATAGAGGCCTAGAGTATTTAAGAGTCTCTTTTTGGCCAAATAAAGCTATTTCTGCAATTGTAAGCGGCTTGACAAATCGTATGCTTCATTAAAATCTTATTTAAATTCTTCCTGATAAGGCATCGTGTTCTTTCTTACAGGTTCGTTTGGTTTTAGCATAGGGTTAGAACTGCTTTTTCTAGCTCTTACACTCATTTGAGTTCTCGTATTTTTCAATAAGAATGGATAGGTAGGATTCGTGCTTTTTTCTATTTGTAAAGGGAAGGGAGTAATCCAAACAGCAGAGATATCAACATCCTGAGGGTGTATTTCCCAAATAGATCCGTCGGAAAGTTCTAATTTTTGTCCATTGTCTATGTTAATCGATAGAGAAAGAGGTTCTTGGTCTTGAGAGGGATGTTCTTCTTTAGCTATAAAATGATCATTCAACCAAGTTTCCAAAGCCAGCTTTTGTTTACGGTTAAGCTTTGCTACACCGGTTTTACGTTGGTCTTCTTGGTTCATTGCCTGATCTAGTATGATGTTTGCACATAGCAAACAGGGAATGCATATTAAGCTGCTTAATAGAAAAAAATACATAAGAAACCTCTCTTGTTTGTAGCCTTTCTTTTTGTACCTTATTTCCACAGGCTTTTTCAATAAAAATTTATTCAGCCATCAGGAAAATAGCTAAGTTGTTAAGAGAAAGGTATTGTAGAATTTCATAGACTTAAAATATATTTATGTCTTATAAATTTTTTGGTTTTTAAAAATAACTAAGGTTTAAAATATGTTTTTTTTCTTCGATCAAGCAGTCAATGTTTATCCACTTTATAGTTATAATGATCCACTTTATAGTTCTATCTTAAGAGCTTCGTATCCTTCCACTTCTTTTAAAAAAGTATCTGCTTTTTTTAGGAATACTCAAACATCGCTAAAAAATGCATTTACTTCTTCTGAATACAAAATTTCTTGTTTTACGAGCAAAGAGATCTCTTTAGATCTAACAAAACGACTAAAAGAGTTTGAACAAGGGATTTACTATCCCTATAACGATCAAAATTTTTATAAAATTGAACATGGAAAAGATAATGCAAAGGGGTATTGTGGTTTTTTTGATTCACTAAATGAGTCCGGTAGATCCTTTCTTTATATTGCAGAATGTAAGAAAAATAAAAAGGTTACAAAAATCATAAAAGGAGAAAAGAAAATCTTCTTCAGAAAAAAAAAAGAAATTGCAGCTGTAAGCTGTTGTATATTGAGAACACTTAAGACACATAATGGAAACTCCATTAAAGCTTGGTATGTTTGTGATTTAAAAGTAGGAGAAAATCATAGAGGAGAACACCTCCCCACATCTCTTATAAAGAAAGCAGCCTGGCGTTTTTTACAATGTAGAAGAGGTTTTGGAATATGCATGGATGAACCAGATGGAAGAATGTCAAAATCTGCTCAAATTAGCATGCAACACAGCCTTTTTTCTAGCTTATTGAAGGCAAAGCATTTTAATCAGTATAGATTGAATGCAAAACAAGTTCGAGATCATCACGAAAGTATAAGAAGAGTTTTTTGTGAAAACAGATGTATGAAAGAAAAAGAAGTTTTACGTTTTGTATCCAATGAAGGATTAAAAGATTCCCAATTAGTGGACAAAAAAACAGGGGAAAGTAGACCTATAAAACTTCTACATGCAAAACCAGGCCTTAGAGGACAAGACATGCCACAAGAAGGTTATGATCATGCATTTTCTGCTGTGAAAGGTACTCCTTTGGACATTTATTTGCAAAAAATAGCTAAGCCTTTTTTAACTGGTCACTACATTGGTTTTGGTATGAAAGAAGTGGATTTTAACCAGATAACTTCAGCGGAGATTTAAGCTTCCTTATAAAAAAAATAGGAGATTTTATGAGTAAAATAGTCCCATTTGTTATGTGTATTTTTCTTGTCCAAGCTCTTCTGAGCTTCACTGAATCTCGTTCAGATTACAATGAAAACGATATTCAGAAAAATTTTGAAGATGCGACGACTTGTTGGCTTCGATCTTTTTTAAAAAAAGCGATGCAAGACTCCATGTATGAAAGATCAAAGAGCTTATAACCCAAGATGAGCTTTTAGCTATGCTTCAAGATTCTCATTTTCAAAGTAAACTTCGGGCTCATTTCCAAAAAATGCTACAAGATCTTACGCCCCAAGGGGATGGGCTCGAGCCCAAATTCCGATCGGCTCTGCAAAGAGCTTTACAAAATAGCCTTCAAAACGATAAGCTTTTACATTCGATGATCCAAATGTAGCTCCAATCTGTAATTCAAGAAGATAGACTTTTATCTATCATCCAAAATGTACTCCAAGATCCAAGGTGGCCTGTTATAAAGTAATAATTTTTTTATATATTTCATTTAAATAGAGTTAATTCTAAAAAACTGTATAGTTAATTGCTCAACCCTATTTAAATAAAAGGACAATATGACTTCTATATTAAACAATAAAATTAAATTTAATGTTCTTTGTCATACAATGGCCAGGAGCAATTTGTCCTTAGCATATACCTATATAATAACAGATATTTTTAATCACTCTATGAGTCACAAAGATAGCTTAAACAAGGCAATCAAAGCTTCCCTCTTTAATAGTAAGAGTTTTTCTGTTATGTATATCCTTTGTAAATAGAATAACTCAATTTGCTCTACGTATTTTATCTCCTGAGCTAACTACAGAATCTTTTTCTGATTTTGGAAAGGAAGAATTAGAGATTAGATATAGTACAGAAATTCTTCTGTTGAATAGAGAAGGTGAAGAAGATGATATTGATGGAATAACCGAGCAGTAACTAATGGAGATCGGTTGATTCCTGTAAAAGCTTTGAGGATTTCCCGCTCCTTATAAACAGCAATCCCGATGCATTCGGGAAATTACTTCAAGATCCAGAAAATGCTTTTACAGAATTAAGTGAAGAAGAACAGTTGAGTTTTGATGATTGGGCTAAGAAAATGCACAAGGATATAAGTGTCACCAAAGAACTGGATGGAGCTTTTATAGAGGATCTGGACAAAGTCGTTGTAAATGAACGTGTAGTTCTTTAAGCACTTTAGGGCTGTGGTTTCTTTCTTGAGTAAGTTTGTTGGCTTGATGCCAATACTTCCAAGCTCGATTAAAATCAAAGCGTTGTAGGGATAGGATGGCTAAATAATAAGCAACGGTGGCGTTAGTGGGGTCTAATGCATAATAGATCTCTAACGTTTGCATAGCCTCCATCGAGCGATTGAGTTGTAGCCAGGTGGTAGCTAATTGAAAGATTCCAGCACGGTATTTAGGGAAACGCTTTAGTACTGCTTTTAATGTTTTTTGTTTGTGTATAATGGAGTCTCTAGTTTCATCAACGCTTAAAAACACAGCACGAATACCTTCTGCATCTATTCTTTTTTTTAGATAGTCTTCTGGAATTGTTTCAGCTGACACAGAGTCTTCAAAGGTGATGTTTCGAATCTCTTGTAGTATTTTTTTCCCTTTAGCTTTTTCTCCTATTAATAGATAGTTGATTCCTAAAAACATTTTAAGTAGGGGATCTCGAGGTAAAAATAGTTGGGCTTTTTTATAGAAGTTTATGGCTTGTTGATAGTCATCTTTTTGCCAGAATACAGATGCTTGGTTAATAAAGGCTAAACCGATGACTTCTTTAATCGTGCGTTTTTGTAAACTACGATTATTAATTCCCAGATAATCCTCAGAAGGTAAGTCAATACCTCTAGAAGTTGTTTCAATATTAATCACACGTTCTTTATCAGGATAACTTAGGTAGATATGGCCAGGTGGAGTGATAATGTCTAAATTAAGATCTAATCTTTGGGCTAAACATAAGTAGAGGATAGAAACCCCTAAGCATACCCCTTGGCGATTATCCAGCACAGAAGGTAGAAAAGTATATAGGTCGATATCATGTGCATATAAAGAATGAGGAGGAAAGCGAAATTGCATTTGTTGGAAGATAAAGTCGTTTAATGCACGGATCTTTTCTAGATCGGAAGAATGGGGAGAGAGGCATGTGAAAATCTGAAGAGCCATTAGATCTAACATGGTTTCATATTGTTTAATGTACTCAAGGTTTTGCGTATCGGATTGAAAGAGCAACAATGCTCGTGCAAGGTCGATTTCTTCTGAAGGGGTTTTAAGGACATCTTCTTTGCAGGTAAGAGATACACCCTTTTTTTTGCGATTGGCTAAATTATGAGCGATTGCTTGAATCAGCTGAAGTTGCTCTTGGTTGAGCATTACGTTTGGTTCAAAGGATTGCCTGGTAATCAGAGAGATAATTTCTTTGAGATCAAGGGTAGGTAGTGGTGTATGTTGTTGATGAAGTGTTCCCTGACTTAAGAGTTGCCAAGCGTAGCTTAGCGCTGCTTGTCCTTCTCTAGAATCTGGGTAGAGTTCATAAAAAGCTACATGTTGCATGACAGATTTAGGATCTAGGCTATTGTATAGTGCTTTCAATTGATTAGTATGTCCGTAGCAACCGATGATGATGATAAGAAAAGCACACATAAGGATTTTCATAGAGCCTCTGTGGGAGGAGTTGTGGAGAATGCTAAATTTTGTAAGATAGAGCTAAGTCCTTGATGAGAGATCAATGTCTCTACAGAAGGACGAAAGCGAAAAGTCCAGTTTGTAGATAACACTTTGCCAGGGATATTGATGCGATCCTCTAGAGGGTTATCCCAGCTTAAACCAGGAAATAGACTTAAATATTCTTGTAGTAAATTGATATGAAATAGACTAGGAGTGTGATGGCTATCCCATAAGATCTCTAAGCGTTGCTTTTGTGATAATATAGGAGAGTATATCCAGTTCTTTGTCTCTGCAAATAACTTTGCTTCTTCAGGGTATTCTTGCCACCATAATGTAAGCGTTTCTGAATCATGAGTAGAAATGGTGGTTAAACTGATCGGGGTATATTCCCCAAAGGGGATAAAGCTGCCATCCTCTTCCCACTTTCTTTCCCAACGCATGACTTTAGTACCGCAAATGCCTAGCTCTTCTAGGCAAGGGCGTATAAAACTAGCTACAACGCCTAAATCCTCTGCAATAGGGAGCATTATCGTATTTGAAATCAGTATTTTGAGCATTTCTTGCCCTTGTATAGAAGCTTGAGCTTCGTTTGCAGGAATAAAATAACCCTCTTGGGCAAGGTGATTTAAAGGAATAGCCCAAATGCGAAAAAAACCTAAGACATGGTCAATGCGGAAAATGTCAAAAAAATTCTCCGCAAACTTCAAACGTTTGATCCACCAATCAAACTGATTTTTGCGCAATGCATCCCAGCGAAAAAGAGGGAATCCCCAATATTGCCCTTCTGGATTAAATATATCAGGGGGAGCTCCTGCTGCAAAATTCAAATCGAAATACTCTGGATATTGCCATACATCAACGCTTTCTTTGCTAATTAAAATAGGAATATCTCCCATTAGCAGAACATGGCATTCATCTGCATGGGCTTTTACTTTTTTCAATTGCTCATAACAAAGAAATTGCAGAAGGCTGTAAAAAAGTACTTCTAAGCGATACTTGAGGAGTAATTCTTCCCGTTTTTCTTTAGATAGGAATTGTAATTCTTGTGGCCAAGAAGCACAGGGAGTATTGACTAGTTGATCTTTTAAAATTTTAAATAAAGCATAAGATTGTACCCAGTGATTTTCCTCGCAGAATTGCAAGAACGCAGAACTATTGGTAATTTCCATTCCCACCGCATCAAAATACGCGCGTAGCCAAAGCAATTTATGCGCTAATACATCCGCGTGAGGTACCTTAGGACTTAAATTAAATTTATGAAATTCTGTGAGTTTCTCTTTGAGATCTGGGATTTTTTCCATAAGGGGAAGGGCGTATAAGGAGAGGTAGATAAAGCTCAAAGCGCAAGAGGAGTTGGGATTATAGGGACTAGGGTCATTATCCGTGGTATTTAAGGGAAGTAGCTGAATCACATCAAATCGCATCTGTTTACACCAATCAATCATAGGGATTAGATCAAAAAATTCACCAATCCCGCAGCTTTGTGCGCTATGCAAGGCTGATAGAGGTAGGTTGATTCCATGGTGGTGTTTAACAGCAATTTTTTCCCATTGTTTACCTGTAATAGAAGAGAGAGGATTCATAGGTTTTTAAGGTTTTATGTCAAAGGGGCTTATGGGTTTTTGCAGGGGTTCCGGGCAAAGGTTACTAGTCTGACCTGTTGCAATGGCTTGTTTCCAGGCTTGAGCTTTTGCCATAAGTAGATGAAGAAAATCCAGAACTTCTTTTGCTGTTAAAGAAGGAAAATGAAGGTTAGCAAATAAAGCCAATTGATTATTGCGCTCGGAAAATCCAAGTGTTCCAGGGGTACTAAGGTCTGCATTGGTTTTCAGCGCATCTCTTAAGACGTTTTCACGAAACTTTCCAGGAGGGATTTCAGAGAGAAAGCAAAAGAAAAGGAGTTTTTCTCGGTTAGCATCAGGCTCTAGCTGTATATGCAAGGTATCTTCTATATTGAGCTTGCAGGCTCCTCTTTTGTCAGGAGAGAGATGCGTATCTAATAATAGGCTTAAATCGTTTAATAATTGAGCAAATGGATCCATCATGATTCTTCTTCTCCTTCCTCATCTTCTAACTGATCATAAAGGTCCTCTAGCCCCTCAACCATAGCATTGCTAAGCTCTTGTCTATGTTGATTGGATCTATATAGTTTTCCACTCGTCTCTCTAAGGCCTCTATGATATAAAGAAAGTAGAGTAATGTCTCCTGTGGTGGCTAACATCCATTTTTTGAGATATTGTTGAAGTATTTTATCTCCTGAAGGATAACGATCCTGCAGAATCTCCATAAATTGTTTAGCTAATTCTTCAAAGGTTAGTAAATCCGATAGGGTAAGCCCCTGGCGTTTAAATTCAGCAGCAATAAAAGACATACGAGATTCAAAAAACCGAAAAATCCCTAAAATGGCTTGTAGTTTACGCGCTTCTGT
>PSRO01000062.1 GCA_003176115.1 Chlamydiota bacterium
TACTTTAAATTGGGATTGATAATATATATATAATCTTCGTGGTATAAAGGAATAACTGGCATGTCATTTAACAAAACCCTCTCTGCTTGTTCTAGAACTTGAGATCTTGCATCTGATTGCTCATAAAAAGATTTATCTAATAAACGGATATATTCTTGATTCTCCCAATTAGAATAATTTTCTATGTAATCTTTATACTTAAATCTTTCTAAAACACTCATAGAATCATTGTACAGAGCATCTCTGCGCATAAAACACATATGATAATCCCCTGTAATCAATTTATCTATACCAGTTTTAGAGTCTAAATATTCTGTTTTTATCAAAATGCCTAGGGTATTTAGCCACTGTTGCTGGATCGTTTGCACCAATTCACTCACTCCAAATGATCGAGAGTAATAATAGAGAACCACAGAATCAAAAACTTCTCTAGTTACTCCCAATTCATTCATGGCTTCCTCCAGCAAAGCCTTCGCTTGGATCACGTCATTATCTTTAAAGAAAGAGCGATGGCGGTTTTCCTTTAAACAAGGAGGAATGAGATTTGTTGCACTCATACTTGTTTGATAAGCAGTGCTGATATAGTCAGCCAAAATGCTTTTCTTAACACCTCTTCCAGATGATCCAATCAGCTCTTGGCGATTAACCGCCAAACCAAATGCCCTACGGACTTTAGGATGATTAAAGGGAAACTTTTCTGTATTGAGGTTAATAAGCAAAGTAGAAGCCCTTGGCTTACGAGAAATCGTCCATTTTTTTTCTAAGTTAGGAACCGCCTCCAAAGGAATAGAGGTTAAAGAATCTCCAATCACATCAATTAAACCTTTTTCGAACATCTGTAATGTAATTTGATCATTCTTAACGACATTAAAAATAATTTTTCCCGGGTGCAAATCTTGTGTCTTTCGGTAATTAGGGTTATTGATAGCAATAATTTGGTTTTCATGATCCCATTTATCTAATAGATAAGGACCGTTACATAAGAAGTTAGGACCTGCACGATCAGCCCAATCAGAATGTTTCCGGTCATTCTTGATGTTTACAGGGAAAAAAGGAGAACAAGCGAGCAACTCAAAAAGATAAGGAGTCGGTTTGTCTAAAGTAATCATAAGAGTCTTTGCATCTATTGCTTTGATACCTACTTCATCAATAGGAACAAGACCTTGTTTTGCAGCGTCCGCATTTTTTATAGGAGAAAACAGCTTTGATTGCATCGAAGGAAACTTAGGATCTAGAATATCTTTCCAAGATTGTTCAAAATCATAAGCTGTTACAGGAGTATTATCCGACCAAGTAGTATCTTTTAAACGAAAAGTAATCTTCAAGTTATCTTCGGACATTTCATAGGATTCTGCTTGAGCAAGTTTAGTAGAGCCATCTGGGTAGAGTTTTACAAGTCCTTCAAAAAATAGAAAATGCATCTGAGAGGAGTATTGCTCCCCTCCTTTACGAGGATCCATTGTTTTTGGTTCCGCTTTAATATTTAAGCGGAGTGTTTGAGCTATTTTAGTTTGATTCGGACTTTTAACAAATATAAAAAAAAAAGGCGCCAGAGATAATGATTATGAGGAAAAAGGTTCTTCCCATAGAAATAGCCTTGGATCAACATCCAAAAAAAAGAAGAGTACTGCATTATGCTATTATTTGTAAATCATAAATGTGCAGTTTAATTTTTAAAGATAAATTCCAAAAATGTCTTTTAGAAAGAATTTTACGTCTGTAAACAAATGCAATCGATTCTATCTAAATGAACAAATCCTTTGATTTCTTCTGGACGCCTAGGAGTTACAAGAACGGCTTCTACTCCAGCTGCTTGCAATGCATGAATGCCCTTTAATGTGTCTTCAAATCCAATGATCCGCTCTTTTCTGCCCAACTGCTTTATCGCTTGTAAATAACCATCAGGAGCTGGCTTAGCTAATGGATAATCCTCACGCGTTATCCAAAGAGGAATGACATTTAAAATAGAAAGGGTTTTGCGAATGGGTTCTACTTGAGAGAGTGCAGAATTCGTTACAACTGCAGATAGTGTATCGCTCATAGCTAATGCTTGTAAAAGAGCATCAACTCCTGGCATAAGTCGTACAGGAGTGGTTTTTAGAAGATCTTGATAAATTTCTTTTTTTTCTTGATACAGAGCATCTCTTGATTTCTCTTTCAATAAAGAAGGGAACTCCTTTTGAAAAGCTTCCCAAATCCCAAGCGCACTTGAATGCGCTTCTTTGCAAAAACGGGTAAAGTTCCAATGTAGATGAATCTTATTTTTAAAACACATTTCCTTATAGGCAAAAAAGTGCAAAGGTTCTGTGTCTACAAGCAAACCATCAAAATCAAAGAGAATGATATCGTAGGAAGCAAGGAAATTTTTAAACATGCTTATTAATACCGATGACTGGACTCGAACCAGCACTTTATCACTAAAAGTAGATTTTGAGTCTACCGCGTCTACCGTTCCGCCACATCGGCACATAGATGCAACAGTGTATAGAAAATTGCAGATAAATACAAGAGTTCTTAAGTTAAAATTTGCCTAAGCACATAGGGCAAGATCCCTCCCTCTAAATAATAATCCACTTCAACTGCAGAATCGATTCTGACCAATAAAGATGCTTCTTGAATTAAGCCGTCTTCTCGATAGATCTTTAAAATAACATTTTGATGTGGTTTACATTCTTTTTCTAAACCGATCAGATCGAATGTTTCTGTACCATTAATCCGAAGATTTTTCCAGCTGTCATTTTCTTGAAACTGCAGTGGAAGCACCCCCATACCCACTAAATTGCTCCGATGTATACGCTCAAAGCTCCGAGCTACTACAGCACGCACTCCAAGCAACGCTGTTCCTTTAGCTGCCCAATCACGAGAGCTGCCCATCCCATAATCACTACCAGCAAAAACGATTAAAGGGACTTTACGCTCCGCATATCTCTGACATGCCTCAAATATCTGCATTTCTTTTCCCTCAGGCATGAGTTTGGTGAAACCACCTTCTTTTCCTTCTAGCATCTGATTACGAATACGTACATTAGCAAATGTACCTCTCATCATAATATAGTGATTTCCTCTTCTACTCCCATAGCTATTAAAATCTGTCTCATTAACACCATGCTCGATCAAATACTTACCGGCAGCAGAATTTGCTCTAAAAGCACCGGCTGGAGAGATGTGGTCTGTAGTAATAGAATCACCAAACAAAGCAAGTGATCTCATGCCGGTGAGGTTTGGTCGAACAGGTAACTTTTTGGAAAAATGCTTAAAAAAAGGAGGGCACTGGATATACGTGCTTTTTTTATCCCATGCATATTGAGCCCCTGTCTTTTTCTCTATTTTTTTCCAAAGAGGATTATCCTCTAAAATATGCTCATAGCGCTTTTTAAACATCTCAGGCTGCATTGCTTGAAAAATGGTTTCTTTGATCTCTTTTGTAGAAGGCCAAATGTCGGCTAAAAAAACAGGATTTCCCGTTAAATCATAGCCTAATGGATCCTGTTCAAAATCTATATCCATACTTCCTGCTAGAGCATAAGCTACTACAAGAGGAGGAGACATCAAAAAATTAGCTTTAACAGATCCGTGGATTCGCGCTTCGAAATTACGATTACCACTTAATACACTTGCTACTATTAAATCGTATTGCTTAATAGCGTTCTCAATCTTTTCGTCCAAGGGACCACTATTACCAATGCAGGTTGTGCAACCATAAGCCACTAAATTAAAACCCAACACATCTAAATACTTTTGCAATCCTGCTTTTTGCAAATAGTCAATAACTACACGTGATCCAGGGGCTAAACTTGTCTTAATAGAGCGATTGACTTGCAGTCCTTTTTCTACTGCTTTTTTAGCTATGAGCCCAGCTCCAATCATTACAAAAGGATTGCTGGTATTTGTACAACTAGTAATTGCAGCAATCACTATTGATCCATGCTTTAGGTGGATATCTCGAGAAGAGTGTTGTGTATATCCTGGGTTAATGACGCTATAATTTAAGGGACGATTGGTTACCATCTCGGTTTCGCTCCAGGTAGTAGAGCTCTCTTTGACTAAGCAAGGAGTTCCTCCCATGATATGCGGTTCATATAAATGAAAATTTCCATCTGAATGGGTCGCAATAGCAATCTTTTGATCCTCTTTTTTTTTACCATAACCTCCTTCTGAGATAGGAGCTAAAAACAAGTGATTAAATCGCTTCTTTACTTGTTCTAAATCAATCCGATCTTGAGGACGCTTAGGACCTGCAACACAAGGTTTAACGCTGGATAAATCCAATGTAATAACGCGCGTATAATCAATTTGATCGGGAAGAGGTATTCCATACATTTCTTGAGCTTGTAGATATTGTTTAATTCTCTCTATCTCCTCTTTAGTACGCCCTGTCATCTGTAGATAGCTCATTGTCTGGTCATCTGTAGGGAAAAAACCAATGGTTGCTCCATATTCAGGTGCCATGTTTCCAATTGTGGCACGATCTGCAAGGGTTAAGCTAGCGGCTCCTTCTCCAAAAAACTCAATACACTTACCTACTACCTTTTCACTGCGCAATAGCTCTGTAATTCTCAAAGTCAAATCTGTTGCTGTTACCCGATCTAATAATTTGCCTGACAAATACACCCCAATTACTTCAGGAGCTTGTAAGAAATAAGGTTGTCCTAACATAGCAGCTTCCGCTTCAATTCCTCCCACTCCCCAACCAAGCACTCCCAGTCCATTCACCATTGTGGTATGTGAATCAGTTCCTACAACAGTATCAAAATATAATAGCTTATCCTTCTCAGTTACGACAGCAGCTAGGTGTTCTAAATTAATTTGATGGACAATACCAATTCCAGGAGGAATAATTTTAACTGTTTTAAAAGCCTGCTCTCCCCAACTCAAGAATTCATATCTTTCTCGATTGCGTTGGAATTCAATTTCTAAGTTGAATAAGAATGCATCTGGTGTTCCCGATCTATCTACTTGCACAGAATGATCTATGACTAACTCCACAGGAACGATAGGTTCAATTTTTTTAGGATCTAATCCTTGTTTAACCATTGCATCTCGCATAGCAGCTAAGTCAACAAGCAAAGGAACACCAGTAAAATCTTGCAGTAAAACACGCGCTACTACAAAAGGAATATCGTATTCCAACGGTTCCTTATTCCAATGAGCCAGATGTTCAACATCTTCTTTTTTAATACGCTTACCATCACAATTGCGTAAGATAGATTCCAACATAATCCGAATACAGATCGGCAGTCTGGATAAATCAGCCCTTAGTTGCTTTGCTAATTTAGGCAAAGAGTAATACTTGTATTCCGTACCCTCTAAAGATGTGAGCGTATTAAAGTTCTGCATATATTTCTCCGCATCGATGTTAGTTTTTCTTTTTAAACCAACTACGTTTCCAGTGCAAGAAGATTAATACTTAAATCCTTTAATGAAAGTGCTTCTGCTTGAACATTATACATTTTTTATGTAAATTAAGAATGAATAATGCAAGAATTACTCAAAAAAGATCTGGTGCCTGTCTAAATGGATCTTTTTCGAAATCCCAATGAGATTAAACTTCGCATAAAACTTAAATTTGTTCTACTTTTGTCAAACAATCGGAATTTCTTGTTGTCTAGATCTTTTGTTATTTCAAATTTCATAATGCTCTTGGAATCTCTAAAAGCGTTGTTTTACAGTACGTTTTGTGGGTTAATGGTCTAAAAATGATCCACGCTACTTTAAAGTTGGCCATTCTCTGTTAATGCCTTCAAAAAAACATATCTATGAGCGCGATTTAAGAAACGGGCCTGCCTACGTACGGGTTATGAGAAAATAGGACTCTCATATCTTCCTGAATTAAACAATCGTTTCGAACAAGAAGAGGGATGAGCAAAAAATCTATCTGTTTTGTGCGAGATCATTCAGGAACAGCTAGGAATTTCTTACACCGCTCTTGTGACATTTCTATCTCAATTCTAAGAGGTTAGTTATCTCATTGGGCAAAGTTAAATAGTCGCGTAGATAAAGCTGTGTTATTACATATCCTAGTGCTTGTAACTTGTCGATTGAGTTTTGCATTTTTTGTCTTATATTTTGGGCGCGGTTTCCTCCTTGCATTTCAAGGATAACCGTTGGCTTGTTTTCAAAGCGCAGTGTATGGACGCATCAAATCAAAAATAGCTAGTTATCTAAAAAAGCTAACAACTTTCGCACAGAGGCTTATTAGGTAATTTAACAACTCCTGGTCTGTCAGAAATTGTTCCTCAAAAGGAATAAATATGAAGTAGGAATTAAAAAAATTTATTGCATATGGAGCAGGCTGCATGATATAAATTCAAGTGGTTTAGGTATCTTCTTATCGCATGCGATGCTTTGGATACTAACCTGAAAGGTTGTTACAAAGAATAAGGCGAAATCCATGAAATTGAAAGAAAGAAGCACTTGCAGGATATCTCAAGGACCTCTCATTGATGTTTTTGACCTTGGTAAACTCCCCTTGTCCTGCTTTCCTCTCCCATCAGATCCCTTACTAGAAGCTCATCCTGTCTTACTTTCGTTAAATGAACAATCTGGATTAGTTCAGCTTAAACACACCGTGGATCCAGACGAAATGTACAACCAATATTGGTATATGTCAGGCATTAATGCAACCATGAAACATGCTCTTAAATCTATAGTAGATGAAGCAATTGAACGCTCTCGATTCTTTTTAGAAAAGGGAGATATCGTGGTTGACATCGCATCCAATGATGGCACGCTTCTTAGCTTCTATCCTCCCCATTTATTCAGAGTGGGAATTGATCCAGCTAAAAACATCAAACCTGAAAACTGCAATTTACATATCAATACCTACTTTAACGCTACCGATTACATCGCCCACTTGGGAAACAAAAAAGCAAAAATTATCACAAGCATTGCTGTATTTTATGATCTTGAAGACCCTATACAATTTGCCAAAGATGTTAGCTCCATACTTGATGAAAATGGTTTGTGGATTATTGAGCTAAGCTACCTCCCTACTATGCTAGAGAGAAATTCTTTTGATACGATCTGCGCAGAACATCTGGAATACTACTCTATGACTTCTATCGAATATATTTTGTCTGCAGCAGGAATGGAAGTGGAAGATGTTTCATTAAACGATGTAAATGGCGGAAGTTTTAGACTCTATATTCGACATAAGGACAAAGTAAATACAACCGATGCAGTAAGGGCAATACGCGCATATGAAAAAACTCATGATTTCACCAAGATTTCTATTTACTTTGCTTTTGCCTCTAGGGTAGAGAATAATAAAAATGAGATGCTCTCATTTCTTAAAGAACAAAAAAATATAGGTAAAAAAGTTATTGGATACGGAGCTTCCACCAAAGGGAATACCATCCTTGCATATTATGGTATAGGGCCAGATTTATTGCCATTTGTAGCAGATCGCAATCCTATTAAGTGGGGCAGGCAAACTGTGACAAGAATCCCTATTATTTCGGAAGAAGAAGCTAGAGCTATGAATCCTGATTACCTACTTGCGTTTCCCTACCACTTCATGAAGGAGTTTCTTGAAAGAGAGGCTGACTTCCTCAAAAAAGGAGGAAAGTTTATCTCTCCTGTTCCTAAACTGACCATCATCCCCTAAAAGGATAGGAAAAAGTGATCGATTATATAATAAAAAACCACAAACCAAGTTTGGCCATTGTCTCCTCTCATAACATCAATTGTGCACTTGCTCATTATGCGGATGCATTGAAAGATTTTTTATGCCCGATCTTTAACATTGAGATTATAGATTTAAAAACCAGTCTTCTAAGACAAGAGGGTGAAAACTATCAAAAAATGAGCGAGACCCACATTGACCAACTCTGTGCGAGGCTACAGGAATTTGATATTGTGAATGTACATCTTGAATTGGGTCTTTACGGAACCTCAATAGAATCGATCATGTCTCGAATGCTAAAGATCTGTCAAGCCTCAGGACGTTTGATTCTTACAGTGCATACAATTGATTATAAAGAAGCTCACAAAGGACACTCTCACATATATCAACAGATCATGCAGACGCTAAAACAGAGACCTCCTAGCAACCCCTTTCACTTAATCACTCATTTACCACAAGAGAGTGCGCTGATTGAAAAAATGTATGCAATTAATAACGTGACGGATTTTCCGCTGCTTTTTTTAACCAATGAAAGAAGGAAAAAATTTCAACAAAGTCGTAACCCCAATATATGGAAGAAGCAATTTGGATTCAAAGAGGAAGATGTTACAATTGGGATGTTTGGTTTATTAAGCACACATAAAAACTATTCTCATGCTTTACGTACCTTAAATCTTCTTCCGGCTCATTATAAATTACTGATCGTTGGAGAAGCCCATCATATGAATATTAAAGAGTGGAAGGTAGATCCCGTAATTCAAGAGATGGTCTCTTATTTAGATGATCATCCAGCTCTAGTGAGTAGAGTCATTTTTACAGGCCGTCGCGATGATGCAAAGTATTTTGAAGATCTAGCAAATATCGATTTTGTGCTTCTTCCATCTTTTGAAGTAGGACAAAGCGGCTCATCCGTACTTTCAACTAGCCTCGAGTTATCCTGCGCGATTCTTAAAAGTAACACCTTGAATACATTAGGCTATGAAACCTATTTTTCCAATTGCTTTGAAACATTTGATATTGGAAATTATTATGAAACAAAACACAAAATATTACATTTCGATAAAACAAAACTGTCAAACCTTAATAAGAAGTTAAAATTCTTTTCAGAAGTTCAAATACGACAAATCTATACGAATATCTATGAATCGATGAAAGAGACCCATCCTATTCAACTATCTTGGCAACCTCCTAAAGTGCTTCCTGTAAGTATTTCTCCAACTCGCTCTCTACCAACCAGGATGGTCCTTAAAGTTTTGCCTAAACCGGTTAAATCCATATTGAAAAGGCTCCGAGATACAGTAAAGGCTGCATCGTGAAAAATGCCTATACCATAGTATAAAACCAATTTTTACTAGAATTACAATGTATAAACCATTCTATGTAAATAGAATTATTAACCCTTTATTTAAAACATACTATATTTTTTCGTAACATCAAACTCAGAAAAAGCATGTTCTGCAAACGACGATCTTTGACCAATAAATTGCTTGGGTACTTTTTGATTACATTCTCATGTGTCTCATCCAATGCTTTTGCAGAAACGCCTAGTGAAATGACAATATGGTGGAAAGCTTATCAAAAAAGTCATTTTATTCCTCCTGACTTAAAGGAAATGGAGGACTATTTTATTTATTCGGATGTGATTTTAAAATCATCTATCTTCTGGAATTTTGTTGGAAAGGCAAACATTGAAATGCTTATTTCTTTAGGATTTGAGAACTTTAAACGGAATGTATCTTCGAATTATTTCACACGGATTGTAGATGAGGAAGGAATATTCTCTAAAAGAACCTAATAACGTCTAAATCCCTTGAAAGCCTTAGGCCAACTGTAAATAACTCTTTCTTTTGCTTCTTTATCATAACGAACTTGGATACAGATATAAGGATATTCGTGCTGATTGTCATAATCACGTCCTTCTTTTCTTTGATAGAGTTGAATTAAAATCTCTTTGTTATACCATGCAGGGACAGATACATCCAAGTGATGATAGGACCTTTCAAACTCTAGATACTCTTGAGTATAAGGATTTTCCTGATAGTACTGCTGCAAAATAGCAATGATTTCCTCTGGATGCTCTTGCATCCCCTCTACATAAAAATCTACCTCTGCACCGATCATGTGCTTAGAAGTAGAATTAAAACTATCGGCATAGGTGTTGTGAGCAGGACAGCGATGCCCGCAGGTAATGATCACTTTAGAGCGGGTTTTTTCTTGCACAAAGTTCAAAAGGTCGATTAAAATAGGGTAAATAAACTCTTTACCTTGATGTATGGGAAGAGAATGTGTATGGCACCCACTGCAGTCAAAGTAAGTTTGATTCTCTTCAGTTCGTGGAGAATTGAACCCGGAACCTTTACAGCGAAAATATTCTTTAGTAATCTTAGCCTGCTGTCCTATATATCCATTTTCCCAAGGGTAAGGCTCTCTTATTCTATGCTTAGGAGTATCAATCTGATAATGATACTCATCATGATTGCGGTGAATAAATTCACCTTTAGCATTTAATCTACGTAGTTTTTTCTGTTCTGATTGCTCCATGCCAGAGCATCCTATCAAAAGTACCAAGAAGATAACGTACTTCATCCCTACCCTATAAGATTTTGTTCAACCACATACTCTAAGATCTCTTTCCAACTATTATATTTTTCCAGAAGATGTTTAAGCATTTCTTTATCACTTCTCTTTCGTTTTTCACAAGGATCTAGTAAACGATCAAGCGTTGAGTCTAAAAAAGGAAATAAAGCATTTAAGGCAAGTTCTTCTTGAAAATCAAATTCTAAGAGAATCATTTTAGCAGTAGGTATGCTTACCTCTTGTGCTTCATGAGTGAGTTTTAGCATGCGTAAAGTCATTTCTTGTAAACGCAAAACGCTTGAGTGAAGTTTTTTCTTTTCAGATGTAATGGTTGCGCTAAAATGGGGATCTAATTGATAGCACTGCATTTTTTGATGAATGACAGCATGCAGGTCAATGGGTTTCCAATCCGTAGAAACCTCTTCTAACGAAGAGTTTTCTATATCTTTAAACCCGAGTCCATTTGTCGCATTGATAAATCGGCAATTTGTATGTTTTTTAGCAAAAGAAGCAATGCATTCTGATTCCATTATCCACTTTACTGTGGTATAAACAAACTCCCCTTTAATATTCTTTCGACGTAAAAGTTTTTCTGAGGCTTGTGTATTCTCTTGTAGTGTTTTAGGGTCGATTGCAGAATGAGATACTACTTTTTCCGCATATCTTTGCATACCGGTATAAGATAGATCTATCCCAACGAAAACAATGGGATTACAACCCATTTCTACAGCAAGGGCTAGGCTAAGAGTGGTCACCGATAAAGCCTCCATTCCTAAATCAGGCCCTACTGCTTGTTGATCTATTCCCAGCAGATTTTCAAAATGTTTCTCACAACTTCCTCCTGTATCAGAAACAAGATATCCCATCTGCCCATTACACGTATTCCAAATATCCGGATGGACTCTGGTTGCATAAATAAGCGGTGTTTCATAAGCAGACGCTGCTTTTAATCTTTCAAATTCTTCAAAGTTAGGATCAGCTGCTATATTTAAATGCGGAGTCACACCTTGATTGCTCAAAGCAGTAATAGCTGAGCCCCCAGCTAGAATCAACGCACGATCATGCAAGTTCTTCAAGGGGCCTATTGCATCTAATAAAGAAGGACCTGCTCCACAAATAATTGCAGGAACATTCACAAATTGCCCTTGCAATCGGTTAGCTAAAAAAGAATGCGGCCATCTAGAGATATTCCTCATGAGATTTGCTAACATGTGATGAGATTTTAGAATCTCTATTGTACCTGCATGTGCAACAGTTATAATTCTTAGTAGTCGTAAGCACAACTGTTCAAACTGAGGTTTTTTACGATAAGAATTGGTTGCTTGGATAAAAACATGTTCTACTGGATAGTTAGATGCAATCTCTTCTAATTTTTTTTCATAATGCTCTTCTAGGTAAAATAAAAACATTTGATTATCTTGAAGGATTTGCTCACTATAAGTAGAAGATAAAAACCTCTCTATTGCACTGAGCGAATCCTCTAAGAAAACCACTCTTCTTGTTTTTTCTTCTAAGGCCCATTTTTTTAAACTAGGGTAAGCGCTGGATCCACTAATTCCATAAATATAAAAAACTTCAACAGCTTTAAACTCTGGGATAAATTCTTCTTCAGGTAAATCTTCATAAGAGCTGGAAAAATTCAATAAAAAAATAAGCTCTGGGTATCTTTCACTTAAAAGATCTAAAGAATTATTTCCAACAAAGCTTTTTTCCATCCCATATCCCCTCTTTTGAAGTAGTCACTTGTGCATTGCAGTAGGTTTTTTCTATATAATTACAGTCGGATGTATAAGTCCCTTCTAATATTAGAAGTCCTTTTTGATCCCAACGTTTATGATCATAGCGTTTTGGTGTATGGAAGACTTTTTCCTCACATAAAATTTGATTACAGAAAAAATGACGATGCACGCCTACGGATTCTCCTTTTTCATAACAACCCTCATCTAGAAGAACTCTCTTCTCATTCCAAAGTCGATCCCAACCATGTTTTTGTCCATTTTGATAGTCAACGGACCTTTTTAGCAATCCTGATTCCCAAAAAAGACGCACCTGTCCATTTAATTGATGCAAGCGATAGGGAATGTGGCTTTTGATACCACCTGTTTCATAGAAGTACTCCTGCAAACCTTCAGGTTTCCCATCTATAAACCTCTGTATGCTCGCTGGTTTTTGAGAAGAGTAAAAATAGCGCGTTTTCCCTACTTTTTTACCCAAATAGTACCAGCTCTTTGTGAGAATTTGTCCTTGAGGGCTAAAAAAAGTAGAAGGCCCATGCAAAAGACCTTGATCATAAAATAAACTGGCTTGGCAGGTTTTATCTTCAAAAAACCAACGACACTCTCCTTGTTGCTTACCTTCATGGATCAAGTAAGCCTGAGTATTTGTTAGAACCAGATTTGGTGATTCAAGAGATTGAGGAAGATAAGGACAGAAATGTTCATATTGAATATCCAATCCCAATTCTTCATCATAGATAATTAGCTTCTCTTGAGTAAACATATAGTTTTCTTTTAACATATTTTTAAACTCTTGAAAGTAGACAAATGGATTTCAACTGCTTTTTTAAAAAATACATGCTGATGCAAGGTTCTTGTTGGAATATGTTCTTCTTGCCTTAAAATGGGCCATTTCCAGATGTCCCAAAGTGGCAATAACAGCTTCTGCACACAAATATTTTGTGCTAAATCAGATTCTAATAGAGCAAGTTCTCCTGTTTCTAAAATAGAATGAGGATAATGCTTTTCCCATAGACTCAGCAATTGATTGCATAGATCGAGCGCTTCTATAAAGCTATTCCTCAATCTATGCAAAACAGCTCGCACGCTTTCTTGAGTAATTTCAGATCTAACTGCTCGAGCTGTTAGCGCATAACTAAAAGAGACAGCATCAAAAGCACTGGGTAATGGAACTTGCTCTAAAGGAAAGTATTTGAGATGTGCTAAAGGCATTGCCTCTTGATCGGTATATATCCATTTGATCTCTTGATTTTTTTCAGCAAATTGATCTAACCAAGAAGCGCTTGCTAACCAATCTGGCTTTGAGATTCTCTTTTCTTTTTTTGCATTGATACACTCCACCCAATTTCCCTGATCGGCTTGCATGCCTGCTGCGTATACTTGATTTTTTGGAGAACAAAAGTCCATACCTACACAGATAATGGGGTTACACCCTAAATGCGCTGCAATTAATGCGCAAAAATTAGCTGCTGTAAACCCGCTATCCATCAATGGATAGTTAAGACCTAGCTCTTGATAGATCCATCTTTCTAAAGGATAATTATCTGAATCAGGCATCCATAATTTTTGACCATGCAAAGAAGCAAGCTGCCTAGAAGAGATTCTAGGCTGATAAAAATAGGGCGTTTCATAGCCTATTTGGGTTAAATATCGACCAGAAGGAGGATCTGGATCAAAAGCTACTCCAAAGTGAGGATAAACCCCTTGCGTCTCCAAAGCACACATAGCAGAGCCTGCACCAAATAACAAAGCCTTCTCTTGCGCTTGAATAAGCATGGGTATTTGTCTATCTAATGACGGGCCTGCCCCACAAATGATTGCAGGTATATTTTGGCAGCAATTTTCTAAGGATTCTCCAAGAAGAGATATCGGCATTTGTCCTACATTTTGCAATAGGTTACCTATGATAACTTCTCCTAAGTCGCGAAAATCAGAAATCAATAGATGCACTTGGACATGGATCTCCTCGAGCATTTTGGAAAAGATATGCTCTTCTTCACATGTAGCTACTTGAATCAAACGTAAAAGACAAAACTCCCAAGCAATTCTATGACACAAACCAGCATTGGAATCCCAATGATACAATCTAACCTGTGGATTTTGCCATTGAGCTTTAGCTTGTAAAAAAGCCTGCACATTTTTTTCAATACAAACCAAAAATCTTTTAGGGTTTTCTAAAAGCCATTTATCCAAGCAAGGAAGTAGATGTAAACCAAACACAGATAAAACATCCGCATCACAAGATTCTAAATGATCCAGACTGCTCACTATCTGCAGCATGCAATTAAATCCTGATAGGAAGGCAATCCTTCTTTTATGACCATTTCATTGGAAGCTATATCTAAATATTTAAGCAAAATACATTCTTGATTCGCTATAGCGACAAAAGGCGCTCCTACCCAATAATTATATCCACTTACCTGGTTTAAAGCCTGTTGCCCTCCTCCACTTTTCTTACATTCAATCAGCAATAAGGGGAGAAGTTGATCATGACTGGGGAAATAGCATAAAATATCAAGGCGTCTTTTTGGCACACGCTTCCCTTTAAGGTGAGGTAGTTCACTAAGCGCTTTTTCCACAATGACATGTTCTTTAGGGAAAAAGAGCTCTTCAATCAGAACATGTAATAGTTTTTGTCTGATTTTTTCTTCGGGCGTTGCTCGAATGGCAACGCCCCGCATTTTATCCATAAGCCAAAGCTTATTCATTATTCGGGTCGGATAAGGCCATAATGGCCATCCTTGCGACGATAGAGAACTTTTAGTTTACGATCTTCCTCTGAGCGAAAAACCAAAAACTGATCTTGAGAGAGATCTATTCTCATAAGAGCCTCTTCTGTATTAAGTGTCTTAAGCGGTTTCACTTTTGTATCAATAATCATGGGAGGTAAAAGAGCTTGCATTTCTCTTTCTCGATTCTCCTCTTCTATTTCTGCATTAATTTGATCCACTTCAGATTTTTTAAAAATATCTACCGCCATATCTACTGTTGTAGATACTTTTTGATAATGATCTTGAATCCTATCTTTATATCGGCAAATTAAAGTATGCAGTCGATCAATTGCTCGATCAATGGAAACATACATATCTGTACTGGTAGCGTGCGCTTTAATTTTAAGATGATCGAGTTTGACCATTAATACACAGGTATGTTCAACTTTATGAACTTCCAATGTGACATGTAGATACAAGATGTGATTATGCAAACGCTCAATCTTGGAGAGTTTATTCCAAATGTGGTTCTTTATTGAATCGGTTACTTGAACCTGACGCCCGATGATATCAATACGGTAACCAAGATCTTGTTCAAATTTATTTTTATCACTCATAATACCTCTTATGCTGTTAAACCGATTGCATTTCAATTATATCCCTATCAAGTCAAAATGATCAATATTCATGAGGTTTGTTGTTCAAAGATCTTTTTCTTTCACAATTAATAAATTCATAAATGTTATCAAACATGTATAACAGAAGATTTTCTTCTTAGATCTTTTAGCAATAATAAACCTTGAGGATGGATCATTTTTATGACATACTTTAAATAAAAAAACATCATAAAAGCTATGCAATTTTTCCCAAAATTCACTATCACTCTTTCCATAGCAAATGCTTTAACCTCTATTGAGCGCACCCGCGGCTTTCTAGAAGCCGCCACACTCTCAGAAGATTTGGGCAGCTAAAATGCGAGCTAGAGCCCTTATCCTTGAAGCCCACCATACTACTCATATTGAAGGCACTCATTTAAGCCTAGATCAATCTGAAAAGCTGCTTTCTGGAAAAAAACTATCCAAAGTAGATGCTGAAGATGTAAGAGAATTGTTAAATTATAAAAAAGCTTTTGATTTTGTATCTGATTATCTCACCTCTCAAAAACCTATGACTGAAGGGTTAGTCCGAGAAATCCATAAAAAGCTAGTTGATAAAGTTCGAGGAAACAATGCTCAACCAGGTCAATATAGAAATGTGCAAAACTATGTAGCGAATGCAAAAACCCAAGAGATTATTTATACCCCACCACCAGCCTATGAAGTCCCTTTTCTTATGGCTCAACTAGTGGATTGGATACAAAATGAGCAAATAATTCCTCCTATCCTTGTACCTGGCATTGCACAATTTCAATTAGTTCACATCCATCCTTTTCTAGACGGCAACGGTAGAACGGCCCGGCTTTTGTCTACTTTGTGTCTTTATAAATTCGGGTATGATTTCAAAAAAACTTTTTACCATAAGTAAATATCACGACCGAAATCGAGCCAATTATTACAAAGCCATTCAGTCTGTTAGAGACAAGAAATATGACATGACTGTTTGGCTAGAGTGATTTTTCTAAAGCTCTAGAAACTCAAATGCACGAAATCCAACTTAAAGGTGCTCATGCTATGAAATTGGGTATTCTAGTAGCAAAATATAAACTTTCCAAAAGACAAAAACAGCTATTACAACAATTGCTAGAAATAAATGAAGACTTTACTATTCAACAATATGAATCATTCTACCCGGATATAAATAGACATACTCTCCAGAGGGATCTTTCCGATCTAGTAGAAAAAAAAGCTGATTTGCCAAATGGGAGAGAAAAAGGTCGCCTATTATCGAATAAACCTAGATTAATTTTTTACTTCTTTTTGTCATATAAACCTTCTAAGCATCTAACATTCAATTGTTAAAAAAATTGCACCGAACAGGACTTGAACCTGTAACCACCCGGTTCGAAGCCGGGTACTCTATCCGATTGAGCTATCGGTGC
>PSRO01000006.1 GCA_003176115.1 Chlamydiota bacterium
CTAAAAAACCTTGTATTAGAAGGTCTGATAATTTAGAGCTAACTGCTTGCTAGAAAACCCAAAACTGAGGTTACTAGTAATTTGGATCGGTTATATAGACAACCTATTGTTGTTGCAACTATTGAAGAGGATGAAGACGAGAACTATGGGAGCTACTGTAGCTATATTTGTCCATTGACACTAAAACCCCCGGCAGATCCAGTACAAGATCCCACTGCAATGGGTGAAAATCCTGTTCTGTATGAAAGAGCAGATTAAACGTTGGTTATATACAAACCCAAGATCACCTATTACCCGACACCCATTGAGAATTTCTCAATTACTTGAAGTAGACAGAATGCTTCCAGAAGTTCAAACAGGGATTAGAGAGCAACAAGAGGAAATAGTAAGACGAAGAGAAAGAAGAGCTAATAGGATAGAAACAGCTTAAATATTATGAGTTTTTATGAAAAGCTGGTAAATAAAATATCTTTTTTTAGTTTTTGCATTTTCTGGATATATCTCGATGAGAATACGAATCAAATAATGATTGTCTTCTTGTAAATGAGTATATCCATACTCTTTTATAATCAATTTCTTAAAAGAAGAGCCTAATTTTAGAATAAAGGGTTTGGGTTCTGAAAGCTCGATTTTCTTTTTGGGACCCTTTGCTGATAAAACAGCTAGAAATTTTTTTTCCTGAGAATACAAATCTTTTTTAATAACAGAAAATTGGAGATCAGCTAATCTACGTACCTGCATCTCTTGTAGAGATATATACTCTTTGTGCAAAGCTCTTATAGGCAAATAAGCAAAAGGTAGTATCATAGTGCTAAGTAAAAATAAGGCAACTAATAGCTCTAGTAATAAGAAAGGGTGCTTTTTGCTAATGAGTAATTTCATCATGCTTTCTAATCTACCCGTGAACGCTTTTTTTTGTATAGATTTGACAAAATATCTTTACATATAGTAGTCTTAATATTTCCTTAACAGAGATGGTAGCATGCAATTACGTGGAAAATCTCTTTATAATTTGTTGCGAGTAAAACATAACAATAATCCTAAAGCTCAAGTTTTCTCCTGGCAGATAGAGGATTTGCGAGAGTTAACACTTGCTACTTTATTTACACGTTTGGGTAAGCTTGGTATTTTTTTTGATGAGCTAAGTTTTATAGAACAAGCTCGGCGATTCGATAATCCAGAGGAATTAACCAAGCATATATGGACAAAGGATGAAGAGGGCCTGGCTAAGTGTTATCTTTTGTTGTTCGAGTTATGGCGTAGGCTCCTACCAGAAAATCCACCTATTTCTTTGTTTTGTGATCAGTTAGATTGTTTAATAGAGGCATATGACAGAGGATCTTTGATGGAGGTTGATCAGCTGCAAGAGGCTTTAGAATCATTGGAGGATATTCTCGACAATGCAGTGGATGGAGGAGGGACAGCAGAAGAGGTTTTCTTATACGTATGTAGTTACTCTGCCCATGATTTAGAAAGCTTTATCCTCGATTACATTGCTGATCAAATGATAGAGGAGAATTACGTCGGTGCTTCGGAGTTATTAGATGGGTTTTCTCCTTATGTGATTCATAAAAAGCGCTTTGAAGCATTGAGAATCTGCTTATTTCTATCAACAGGTACTCCATCTGCCTCTTTAATGTTCGATCGATTTTTAGAGTATTTACAAGAGGAACCGGATTTTGAATCTCTTTTAATTTTGATGGATTATTTAGTCTATCGCGGTAATCGAGAGTTTTTCTTTAAAGTAGTCAAGCAAGCACTTCTTTCTATGCAGATAGAAGAGCAATTTCAGAATGTGCTCGAAATGATGGCTGAGTATTATCATTACATGGATCTAGAAGAAGAAGAAAAACGTATTTCTCAAATGGGTGCTCGAAGAAGCTTCCCTATAGAAGCATCATTAAACCGCAAAGATCCTGTGTATTTGGAAGTAGTCAAAGAAGTGTTAGAGAATGCGTAAAGGTTTGAAATCTAAGTAGTCACAAGAGGTTAAGATATAGTGAACCTCGCGAGCTGTGCCAAAAGGGAGCGCTTTTCTTCTTACATTGTGTAAGTGTCCAAACACGCAATATTGAATCTGAAATTGCTCTAAAATTTCTGATGCACGAGAGGGATATAAATGAGGGCCAATAGGTGGGTAATGAGTGAGCGCAATACGAACACGTGCAAGAGGAGATAGCTGTTTTAAACTTAATTTTAACCGCTCTAACTCCCTTAGAAAAATAACCTCTTGCTGTTCAGCACTCTCTTTTAATGGTTTTTTTTGCAGAGGATTTTCTTTGAATTCAATGTAGTTGTTAAATTGGTATTCGTAAGTATCCCATAATCTACTACCACCGATGGCTACATCTTGCCACAAAATAGCATCGTTATGAATACATTGAATGGAGGCTGGCATGGTTTGCGCAAGTTTTGTCTTTGAACTCCACCAATAATCGTGATTTCCTCGTAAGAGGATTTTATGCCCAGGTAGGGCATCTAGCCAGTTTAAGTCAATCAGAGCTTCCTTCAAACGCATGGCCCAAGAGATATCACCTGGAATCAACACCAAATCTTTTTTTTTAATGCACTCTAGCCAATTAGCATAGATTTTATCGGTATAATTTTTCCAAGCGGGACCAAAAACCTCCATAGATTTTTTAGGTGCACCAAAGCACAGATGTGGATCTGAAAGAGCCCAAATTTTCATTAGAGAGTAAACCCATCAGGAACTTTTGTTCCAGATGTTATGATGATAATCCCATCTCGAATATAAATACCACAATCTTTAAAGGTATCTAGATGATTTATGGCATTTGGATTGGTCAATGTTACGTTATCACCGATGATGGTATGCTCATCGACAATCACTTTCTTCAATAGACAATTTTTACCGATAGAACAAAATTGCGGCAGAGTACTAGAAGAAGGGAATGCACTAAGATTTCCCACCAGAACGCAGCTTTCAATGACACTACCAGCGCCTATTTTAATACGCATACCAATTACGCTATTTGTGATTTGAGAAGCTTCGCTAATAGATCCTTGAGCAATAATGGAGTCGATCACTCTTGTAGCTCTAATTAAGGTACTGGGCAATTGTTGCGCAGTAGTAAAAATAGGTTTAGTATCAAGGTGATTTTCTCTAGTTAACGCTAAATTTGCTTGATAATAAGAAAGAACAGTGCCAATGTCTTCCCAATATCCATCATGCTGATAGCAATGGGTACCCCCCTTGTTTACCTGTAGTGGAATAAGGTGTCTGCCAAAATCATCTCCCTCTTCTTTTAGCAAATTAAATAGAGCTTCTCTTTTACATAGATAAATACCCATAGACCCTAAGTATTTGGGACTTAAAAGTGTTGTGGGCTGGCTAAATCGCTTAAGAGTTATTGCATCAGAAGGTTTTTCAAAAAAATCCAAGACTTCTTTTTCCGCAGAAATATTGAGCACCCCCATACGCTTTGCTTCTTGTTCTTCAACGCTTAAAGCAGCAATGATAAAATCAGCATTACTCTCCTCTGCAAAGGCAAATAGTTTATTAAAATCCATATTGTAGAGTTGGTCTCCTGACAGAATTAAAAAATACTCTGCAGAAGATGCTTCGAAATACTCAAGATTTTGCCTAATAGAATCAGCCGTTCCTTTAAACCAAACTTTGCGCGTAGGGGTTTCTTCAGGGGACAGAAGTTGAATATTGCTCTTGTGAAATTGATCGAAATGATAGGTTTCATAGATATGTTGTTGTAAAGAAGAGGCTAAGTATTGAGTAATCACAAAGATCGAGTCTAATTTCACATGTAAACAGTGAGAAAGAGGAATATCGATTAAGCGATAGGTTCCGCCAAAGCAAACCGCTGGTTTACAGCGGGTTTGGGTAAGAGGGAATAAACGAGTCCCTTGTCCTCCTGCTAGAATAATACAGTCGGTCTTTTGTGCAAAAGCGAACATATCCATGTAGTATCTAAAATTCTATATTAAATTATTTTATAAGATCAGATGTTAATAAATCTATTTAATCGTCTTTTAACAACTAATGAATTAGTAGGCAAGGATGGTTATTTTATTTATATGATTTATAGTTAAAAGTAATCAAAGTGCTATAGGCAAAATAATTATAATTTGGACTGTAAGAAGAGGTTTAAGAAGTCTATCACAGAGAAAAGGAGATGCATAAAATAAAAGACAGCCCTATTAGGGCTGTCTTAAGATTAATTGATGTTTAATTGAGGCTAATAGGGTTTGTATAATATTGACCTACTCTAGTAGATAGCCACACAGGATCAGTCCCTGGTTCTTGGCTAGGAATAAGAGTTGTTGTTCTACCTCCTCCCCATAAGATGGCAAAAGCATTGGCATTTGACAGCACTTACTAATCTTTGACTAGCCCAGTTATAAGAAAGATCTTGTTGGAGAATTCCTTCTACTGTAGTGGCATAATAATAAAGGATTGGATACCTGTAAGTTAAGTAAACTCGGATCAATATGGTTAAGATTCGAACCAATTATTATATCTCCCATAAAGAAATCTCCACCTGATCCAGCGTGGCCAGCAGATACCAAAGTCGAACCTTCGTTTGTGTTTGGCATGTGACCTCCTGGAATTTGCCACAGCATAGCTGGGCATCCAACATGAGTGCTGACTGGTTTACATAGCGTAAATAACGTATCCAAGCTCCCCATGCGTAAAGTATTAATTGCATCTGGACTAAAATCATCTCTTTCGTATTTATCAAATACCATGAAGTCTGGAATGTAATCTCCTTGAGAGACTTTCAGGGAGTCGATAAAAGTGTAGGCGCTGGTTGCAATTTGATCTGTTTGATCTGGGTTTTGGTAAGCCCAGTAAGCGCTACCGGCTTGCCAGACGTTAAATTACCATCCAAAGACTAAGTCAGGTCCGAAGTTACGTACTGCCCAATTGATTGAATGAATGTATCCATAGATATCTTCATCAAATAAGACTGGAGGAGTATCCGATAAACCTAAGTAGGTAATCGCTGCTGTGAGTTGCTCATTGACATGAATAGAGCCTGTATTAAATAAATTATCTATACAGAATTTATTCCTTTATTTCGCGGAGCTTTATAGCTTTACGCTCTACTATCAAATCATTGATTAAGTTAACATAATGCATTCTCAAATTATCATCGGTGAAATCTTCGTTGCTAATTCCACTTGAAAAATCTGCAGTATAGAATACCATAGTAGGTATTATAGAGCGGACATGGTTTTGGCTATCTTCTATACTTCTTGCTTGTTGAATGGTTCCATGAGTGGGTATAGTATTGGATCAAGAATCACTCCTCTATCTCCTCCACCAACTGGTTGTGGATAGATGTTGTAAAACCCCTCAAATAGATGGTCTACTTCTGCTGTGCCTCCAAAAGCTATAGAAACAGTCTGACTATTGCCAGCAGGATGTTTTACAATAATTTCAATTTGTTCCGTTGTTGCTCCAGATGGTGGTGGTGCTTTTAAAAAAAATGAAAGCGTAGCAGTTGGATCTTTTACATGTACTTCGCCCGTTAAATTAAAAGCGATGGTTACGGATTGATTAGGGTTAATGAAGTGCGCACCTGACCAATGTAAAGTGACTGTGTTTGTACTTCTGATCCAATTGGAGTAGATACCCCAGTAAGAGACCTACCTGTAGATTCAACTCCATCAACTCCCCAAGGATTTCCATTTAAAAGGTAGGGATTCAAGAAAGTGACAACAAGATTATTTATGTCTACCTGATTGCTATATGTATTAGTTAATTTGATATTGACAGGAGATCATACACTAGATGGATCAACGATTAAATCTGTTTGGATAATGCTCATAATAATATTACTATATAATTATTTTTTTAATTTTATCTTTAACATTTATTTGTTATTTACAACAAAACAGGAAATGTTCAACGGAATTTTTTATGAGATCCTGGGCCTAGATAACCTCGGTAAAAATCAAAAATACCGATAAGAGCTGCTCGGTTAAGTAATTGAATGGTTTTAGGGAATTGAGGAAGAAAAGCACAAAAGAGCATACGAAATAGCTCTTTAGGAAGTTGGAAAAAATAAAAAATGAATTTTTGTTTTTTAGGAAGATGGTAATGCAGAAAAACCAGGCGATTACGAGAATAGAAATATTGTCGTAGAGCTCCTTGGTTGCCTCCTTGAAACCCGCAAGAGATTTTATGCCAAACTTTTGCCTGAGGCACAAAAAGACAACTATAGCCAGCTTTTCTGATACGCCAGCACCAATCGACTTCTTCCCAAAGAAGAAAGAAATCCTGTGATAGTAAGCCTACGGCTTCTACTGCCTGTTTTGTGATAAAGATAGCACAACCACAGGCGTATTCAATATCTGTAATGTTATCATATTCACTTGCTAGATCATTTTTTTCACAACCTCTATGATAGAGACGAAGAGTTTTAGGATGGAGAAATCCACCCGCGTGCCAAAGTGTTATGGGTTCATCGTAGTAAAAAATTTTAGCACCTAAACAACCAGCCTCTGGATGAGTTCGAGCCGTTTGCACACAGTGGTTAAGTAGGTCTTTTGCAATAACCGTGTCATTATTGAGTAAGAGTACGTATACGCAGTCATGCTCGATTGCATAAGTTATACCCTGGTTATTCCCTTCTGCGTATCCTAAGTTTTCTGGCATAGATAAGAGAGTAACAGGAAAAAGCTTTCTGAGTGTTGTCCCATCAGTGGGGTGCAGGCTATTGTCAACAATAATTGTTTCAAAGAGAGGATAATCTAAAGCAAAAACCGATTGTAGGCATTCAATCGTATTCGCTAAAGATCCATAATGTAGAATAATAATGCCAACTTTAGGAGACATTTTATACAAAGGTTCTTACATAGATATTCTTTGTATAAGACAATCCGGAATATTTTAGGAAGAGGTTTCTGTTATGGGATTTTTGACCTCATGTGCATGATAGCTGGATCTGACAAAGGGACCACAGAACATTTGTTTAATCTGTAATAGACAAGACTTAAATTGACACTTAGTGGTAAATAGCAAAGAAAAACAGCTTTTTCAACTAAGAGAAA